>NZ_JAEQDE010000082.1:0-56867 GCF_020737865.1 Microcoleus sp. PH2017_35_SFW_U_B | reverse complement strand
TATTCCTGTAGTTTTAGGACTGTGGACTAAAATTACTAACGTAGATGTCTAACATTGACTACTTTTGGGTAGCTTTGTCCATGTTTTTACGAGCGGTTAGATGTACGAAAAGACGGATCGCAGCCCTAGAACAGAGTTAAAAAACTCAGGTTTAAAAATCTGGAGTGCCTAATCAATGATTTTTTTGGCAAAACTTAATATTTTCAGGGAATAATTGGATTTGTTTTTACGATAAAATATGGCAACAATTCGGTTAATAGGAGTTGGCAATCTAATATCGGGATCAAAAAAAACTAGGAAAAGGCACGTCAGTCAATGGACTTATCTAAAAAAATCTCTGTATGCTTAGTTTGAAAAGGCTTGATGAATCATTTGATTTTCAGGAAATTAATTTCTCGCTTCATTAAATAATTGACCTGCTAACAATAGACAGGAAAAATGGCTCTAGAAAAAAATGGTAATTGACAAAGAAAGCATTCACATTTTAGTTATTGATGACCAGCCTAACAACCTTCGGTTTATATCAAATATCTTAACGAAAGAAGGGTATAAAGTTCAGCGGGCTATTTCTGGAGGAATGGTTGTAAATGCTAAATTTACCGTTCTACCAGACCTGATTTTGCTAGATATTGCCATGCCCCGAATGAACGGCTACGAAGTATGCGAAAAACTGAAGGCCAACGAAAAGACTCGGGAAATTCCGGTAATTTTTCTGAGCGTTTTTAATGAAACTTTTCATAAGGTAAAAGCTTTTGAAATTGGCGGTGTTGACTACATTTCTAAGCCTTTTCAAGTGGAAGAAGTTTTAGCGCGGATCGAAAGTCAATTGACTATCCAGCAGCTATCGAAACAATTAAAACAGCAGAATGTCCAACTGCAACGAGAGGTAGAATTTCGGAAGCAGACAGAACAAGCACTCCGGGAAAGCAAAGCGCGGTTGCAGAAATTGGCGGTTAATATACCGGGCGTTATTTACCAATTAGTGCAAAATCCACAGGGAAGTTATAAGTTTGAATATATCAGTTATGCTTGTCGGGAAATTTACGAATTAGAGAGCGAAAAGATTTTAAAAGATGCTGGCTTGGTATGGGATCGAAATCATCCAGATGACCGAGAATATGTGATGGAAACGATTGCAGAAAGCGCTCGAACTTTAGAACCTTTTGCCTTTGAATGGCGGATTGTTACGCCGTCGGGAAAACTCAAATGGCTGCAATCTAATTCTCGACCAGAAATGCGCGACAATGGCGATATAGTTTGGTATGGCGTGCTTTTTGATATCAGCGATCGCAAGCAAGCAGAAATAGAAACTGCCGCAGCTAAATCTGCTTTAGAACGGAAAGTTCAGCGAGAGTTGCTGATTGCCAAAATAACTCAAGAAATTCGATCGAGCTTGCATCCAGAACAAATTTTTCAAACAGCCGCAACTCAAATCGGTCAGACATTCTACGTCAATCGCTGCTTGATTCATACTTACATTACTACTCCCCAAGTCGATATTCCTCTGGCGGCGGAGTATCTCGAACCCGAGTGGGAATCTATTTGGAACGTACCCATTCCTATTTGGGGAAATCCTCACATCGTACAAATGATGATACAAGATCGGCCGATCGCCTCCAACAATGTTTACTCAGACCCTCTTTTGCAAGCTATTAGACCGATTTGCCGCGAGATTGGGTTAAAATCGATGCTGGCAATTCGCACTTCCTACCAAGGCAGGGCAAATGGCGCTATCTGCTTGCACCAGTGCGATCGCTACCGGGAATGGACGAAAGATGAAATCGACTTGTTAGAAGCGGTGGCGGCTCAACTAGGGATAGCGCTGGCTCAAGTTCAACTGATCGATCGAGAGAAAAAGCGAATTGGGCAGCTCGATCGGCAAAATAAACAGTTGCAAGCAGAAATTCGCACCCGCATCCTCGCCGAGCAAGCTCTGCAAGAGTCAGAAGCAGAATTGCGGACTATTTTTGCTGCCATGACTGACATAGTTTTAGTGAGAAATGCAGAAGGGCGCTGCATCAAAATCGCACCGACATCAGCGACGAATTTTGCCAAACCTGCCAGCGAAATGATTAACAGAACCGCCCATCAAGTCTTGCCACAATCTGTAGCAGATTTGGTATTAAATACCATCCAACAAGTTCTCAAAACGAAGCAAAGCATCAATGTTGAATATAGCTATACAGTCGGAGATCGCGAAGTTTGGCTAGATGCTAAAGTTTCTCCGCTGTCAGCAGAATCAGTAATTATGGTAGCGCGAGATATTACCGATCGCAAACAAGCAGAATCTGCACTCCGAGAAAGCCAGCACTTCATTCAGGCGATCGCCGATTCCAATCCCAACCTATTGTACGTTTACGATTTAATTGAGCAGCGGAATGTCTACACCAACCGCCAAATTGCGACGATCCTCGGCTACGGGGCAGAAGAAATACAAGATATGGGTAAAGCCATGCTCCAAACTCTGGTGCACCCCGAGGATTTATCGGCTTTTTTTCAACATATTCAAAAGTTCGATCTATCTCAAGGTGGTGACATCATCGAATTTCAATACCGGATGAGGCACAAAAACGGCGAATGGCGGTGGATGCACAGTTGGGATACAGTATTTCTGAGACAAGCTGATGGTAAACCGAAACAAATTCTCGGCACGTCTAATGATATCACGGATCGCAAATTAGCCGAAGAAAAACTGCTAGCATCGCAGCAAAGAATCTCATTTTTATTGCAGCAAACGCCGATCGCAGTGATCGAGTTAAACCTGAGTTTAGAAATTATCACTTGGAATCCCGCAGCAGAAGCTATTTTTGGCTACAGCGAGCAAGAAGCCAAAGGGAGAGTCGCCACCGATTTGATTGTACCTGAAAGCTACCGCCAACAAGCATCTGAGATTTTCGATCGTGGCTTGAGTGCCAAATCCAGCGGCACTTCCGAAAATCTGACCAAAGACGGCAGAATTATCATCTGCGAGTGGTACAATACTGAGCTAATTGACGAGAATGGCAAAGCAATCGGTACGGCTTCAATGGCTGTAGATATTACCGAACGCAAGCAAGCAGAAACCGAATTGCAAGAAAGTGCTTTGCGCCAAAGAGCGATCGCCCGCATCATTGAAAGAATGCGGCAGACTTTAGATCTCCGAGAAATTTTTCACGCGACAACCCGAGAATTGCGCCAAACCATGAAATGCGATCGAGTCGGGCTTTACCGTTTCAATCCTGACTGGAGCGGCGAATTTGTAGCCGAATCCGTTGACAGCAAGTGGATTTCTTTCATCCAAGCACAGCAAATAGACCCCAACTTCACAGAAGGCGCCTTAGAAAGCGAAAATTGCCTCGTCCAAAAATTCGATAGCACCTCACAAGAAATCTGCGATACTTATTTGCAAGAAACCGCAGGTGGAGCCTACAGCAGAGGTAAAACTTACCTTTGCGTCCAAGATATTTACAAGCAAGGCTTCAGCCCTTGTTACATCGAATTGCTAGAAAGATTTCAAGCCAAATCCTATATTACCGTCCGAATTTTCTGCGGTGACAAGCTCTGGGGATTGCTAGCATCCTATCAAAATTCAGCTCCCCGTCAGTGGAGCGAAGCTGAAATCAACGTTGCAGTTCATGTAGGCACCCAGCTAGGAGTAGCATTGCAGCAAGCCGAATTGCTCGCTCGCACTCAAAGGCAGTCAATGGAACTGATTAAATCCAAAGAAAACGCGGAAGTTGCCAACCGCGCCAAAAGCCAATTTCTCGCTTCCATGAGTCACGAATTGCGGACGCCTCTCAATGCCATTCTCGGTTTTTCCCAAGTCATGGCTCGCAATATTTCTATCACACCAGAACAAAAAGAATACATAGAAATTATCAACCGCAGCGGCGAACATTTGCTAGAACTCATCAATGATGTTTTGTCAATGTCCAAAATAGAAGCAGGTCAAATTACCATTAATGAAAGCCGCTTCAACCTCTACAACATTCTCGACAGCCTCAGAGAAATGCTGCAACTAAAAGCCAACTCCAAAGGCTTGCATCTAATCTTTGAAAATATCGGCGATTTGCCGCAGTACATTCAAACAGACGAATCTAAATTGCGGCAAGTTTTAATTAACTTGCTCGGCAATGCAATTAAATTTACTCAACACGGAATTGTTACTCTGCGCGTTAGCAGCCAAGCAGAAACCAACGTGACTGAAGAAAATCAATCTCAATTGCTGTTTGAAATTTCCGACACCGGCCCCGGCATTTCCCCCTTGGAACTTCCCACATTATTCAAGCCCTTCGTACAAACCGAAACAGGTCGAAGATCCATGCAGGGAACCGGGCTAGGATTGCCGATCAGCCAACAGTTTGTCAGGATTATGGGAGGTGATATTTCTGTGGAAAGTCAACTCGGTCAAGGCACAACTTTCACGTTTAATATCCAGGTTAAGTTAGTAACAGAAAGCGACGAACAAGAAAAAACGACGGCAAAACAAGTTATTGCTTTAGAAGCCGGACAGCAAATTTATCGGATATTAATAGTTGAAGATGTAGCCGAAAATCGCCAACTGCTGCTTAAGTTGCTCGCACCGCTGGGATTTGAAGTCGAGGAAGCAACTAACGGTCAAGAAGGAATTGCTTTACAGTCAACTTGGAAGCCGCACCTGATCTTAATGGATATGCTGATGCCAGTGATGGACGGGTACGCAGCAACCAAACTGATCAAACAAACTCCAGAAGGAAAAGAAACCATAATTATTGCCCTGACTGCTAGTGCTTTTGACGAGCAGCGACACATAATTTTGTCTGCTGGTTGTGATGATTTCATTTGTAAACCGTTTCGGGAAGAGGTACTATTTGAAAAGATAGCTCATCACCTGAACCTGCGGTATATTTATGAGGAAGAAAACTCATCTACTTCTGGTTCGGCACCGCAACTGCTGAAAAGTTTGACCGCGGAGGATTTGAGTGTAATGCCCAGAGACTGGGTAGTCGATTTGTACCAAGCAGCACTTTGCGTTGACGACAATCGCATTCTCCAACTGATCGAGCAAATTCCCGAAACTGAAGCAAATCTCGCTAACGCTTTAAAAGATTTGGTCGAGAATTTTCGGATAGATATCATTATTGATTTAACTCAATTATATTATGATGAACGACCAGCCACTACCAGCGACTCCTAGAGACATTCTGATCGTTGACGATATGCCGGACAATTTGCGACTTTTATCCACTATGCTCGGATCCCACGGGTATCAAGTCAGGAAGGCGATTAACGGACAACTGGCTCTGCAAGCGGCACAAATGTCTCCTCCGGATCTAATTTTACTAGATATTAATATGCCGAAAATGAACGGCTATGAAGTTTGTCAGCAGTTAAAAATAATTGAAAATACTAAAGATATTCCGGTGATTTTTATTAGTGCGCTAGATGACGTGCTGGAAAAAGTTAAAGCTTTTCAAGTAGGAGGAGTAGATTATATTACTAAGCCTTTTCAAGTAGAAGAAGTTTTGGCCCGCGTCGAAAACCAACTTTCGCTGCGATCGCTGCAATCGAAACTGCAACAGCAAGCCAGGGAATTGCACGATCGCAATTCGAGATTGCAGGAGGAAATCGCGGAACGGCAGCGGGCTCAAGAATCAATCCGGTTTTTGCTGGAAATTACGCGGGCGATCGGCGAAGCTGTAAACTTTGACTCAGCTTTAGAAGTAATTCTGCACCAAGTTGGCGAAACAATCGGATGGGATTTAGGAGAAGCTTGGATTCCCAATGCAGAAAGAACTTTCCTGGAATCTGCCAGGGGTTGGTATGCGGGCAACGCCAGCATGGACTGGTTCCGCAGGGAAAGCAAAAAACTGACATTTGCCAGGAATATTGGGCTGCCGGGACGAGTTTGGGTATCCAAGCAACCGGAGTGGGTAGAAGATATTACCCAGGGCTACCCGCCTTTTACTCGAAGTGCAATAGCACAAGCAACCGGATTCAAAGCAGCTTTTGGTGTGCCGATTGTGGTAGGCGATGAACTCTTGGCAGTGCTGGTTTTCTTTAAAATTTTGCCCGGTAGGAAAGACGCGCGATTTATAGATGTTTTTGATGCTGTCGGCAGTCAATTAGGTTCTTTGATTCAGCGCAAAAAAGCCGAAGAATTACTGCGAATTGCGGAAGAAAGATATCACAGTATTGTCGAAAATGCGATGGAAGGCATTTTTCAAAGCACGCCTTCAGGAGGGTTTATTAGCGCTAATCCAGCTTTAGCAAAATTGTATGGTTATAACTCGCCAGCAGAACTGATGTTATGTATTAAAAATACTTCTCAAGTGTACATTGAGCCGGAACGCCGCCAGCAATTCGAGGCGGCTATGGATGCACAAAATGCTGTGTTGGGCTTTGAATCTATGGTCTATCACAAAGACGGCCACCGGATTTGGGTATCAGAAAATGCCCGAGCTGTTAGAGATGAAAAAGGTGAGCTGATGTATTATGAAGGTACTGTTTCTGATATTACAGAGCGTAAATTAGCTCAAGAAGCGCTCAAAGTTCAACAGGAACAAAGCGAGAAGTTGCTGTTAAATATTTTACCGAAACCAATAGCTGAACGTTTGAAAGCGGAGCAAACTACAATTGCTGATAGTTTTGCAGAAGTCAGTGTTTTATTTGCTGATATTGTTGGCTTTACTGAACTGTCGGCGAGAATGTCTCCGACGGAGTTGGTGAAGCGATTGAACGTGATTTTTTCGCACTTCGACCAGTTAGCTGAAAAGTACGGTGTGGAGAAAATTAAGACGATTGGTGATGCTTATATGGTAGTTGGGGGATTGCCGACGCCGAGAGACGATCATGCTGAGGCGATCGCCCAAATGGCCTTGGGAATGCAGGCAAAAATAGCTAAGTTGTCGGCCGAGACAGGAGAAAAACTGGCAATTCGCATCGGCATCAATTCCGGGCCGGTGGTAGCGGGAGTGATTGGTGTGAGCAAGTTTACCTATGATTTGTGGGGAGATACGGTGAATGTGGCGGCGAGAATGGAAGTTACGGGATTTTCCGGCAGCATTCAAGTTACTGATGTCACTTATGAGCTTTTGAAAGATAAGTATTTGTTTGAGAGGCGAGGCATGATTCCGGTAAAAGGTAAGGGGGAGATGATGACTTATTGGTTGTTGCAAAAAAAGTAAAAATTGGGAATGGGGCATGGGGCATCGGGCATGGGTCATGGGGCATGGGGCATTGGGCATTGGGCATTGGGCATTGGGCATTGGGCATTGGGTATTGCAACTGACAACAAATAACCAATAACCAATCACCAATAACCAATCACAAATCACCAATCACAAATCACCAATCACCAATCACCAATCACCAATCACCAATCATTAATCATTAATCATTAATAATTCATGACTACTGACTACTGACTACTGACTTCTTCCTTCTGCTATGATGAAAGTAGTTAACGAAACTTTACATAATAGCCGTGACTGCACAACAATTAGTATCTGCAACGAGTTTAGAAAAGCTAATTTGGACTTGGAAAGGTCACAAAATCCAATATACCGTCCAAGGCACGGGCCGCCCTCTGATTTTGATTCATGGATTTGGGGCTTCGATCGGGCATTGGCGGCAAAATATCCCCGCACTCGCTGCCGGCGGCTACCGCGTATTTGCCCTGGACTTGTTGGGATTCGGGGCTTCCGCGAAACCGGCCCTCGATTACACCCTGGAATTGTGGGAAGAATTACTCACCGATTTCTGGGCAGATTTGGTACAGGAACCGGCGGTATTTGTCGGAAATTCGATCGGCGCATTGCTAAGTTTGATGGTAGTCGCCAACCATCCAGAAATCTCCGCCGGCGCTGTCTTAATCAACTGTGCCGGCGGACTCAACCACCGACCCGAAGAACTGAGTTTTCCCCTGGGATTAATCATGGGGACTTTTGCTAAATTAGTTCGATCGCCCATCATCGGCCCCTTTGTCTTCAACAACATCCGGCAAAAACACCGCATCCGCAACACCCTGCGCCAAGTCTACGGCAATCGGGAAGCCATTACCGACGAACTCGTAGAACTCCTCCACGCGCCCTCCTGCGAGCCCGGAGCTCAACAAGTATTTGCCTCGATTCTCACGGCCCCAGCAGGCCCTCAACCGTCGGAATTGCTGCCAAAGGTCGATCGTCCGTTATTGGTACTTTGGGGCGCAGATGACCCCTGGACGCCGATCGCCGGTAGCCAGATTTACCAAGAATTGGCCACCAACGGTAAACCCGTCAAATTTGTCTCAATTCCCAACACAGGCCACTGTCCCCACGACGAACGACCAAATGAGGTGAATACTCTGATTTTGGACTGGCTGGTTGAATTCAAGTAAATTTTTTCGGCTTGGATGGATGTGCAGGGCGATCGGCTAAACCCTTGCATTACAAAGGTTCTGCCTCGATCGCACGCACCCGCAGCAGACTCAAAAAAAAACTTTTGTTAAAAGTATTGACACAATGTACTGAGTTAGCTATATTAATGGACGTGTGAGGAGCGAACCAGAAGAAGCACCGAGACGAAACACGGCCAGTCGTCGGTGCTTTTTCTGTTGAAAGACATTTTTAAAATTATAGGGACACGGCAGTGCCGTGCCCCTATAATTTTGGGAAAATTATTATTGCTACAAATATCAGCGATCGCCCAAAACAAATTGTTCGATCGCCAACGCCACCCCATCATCCTCCACATCCGGCGCCACCCAATTAGCAACAGCCTTCACCCCATCAGGAGCATTCCCCATCGCCACGCCCACACCCGCGTAGGAAATCATTTCTAGATCGTTAAAATTGTCGCCGATCGCCATCACATTCGCCGCCTGCAAACCCAAAATTTCCTCCGCCAAATACTTCACCGCATCTCCCTTATTCGCCAAAGGATGCGTCGCTTCAAAAAAAGTAGCAACGGATCGAGTTAAATAAAGCTCCGCAGGCGTGTAACGCTCGCGCATACTAATGAGCAAGCCGTCGAGTACCTCCGGATTCTGGCACAAAGCCAAGACTTTCGTCGGTTCCCCCGGAATATCTCGCCGCAAATCTTTAATTACATTTGGTTCAATACCCGATCGTTCGGCATAAAGTCGGGTAGCTGTGGTAATTTCCGGTACATACAGTTTATCGTCAATGTAGAAATGGATCGACAGGAGCGATCGCAATTCCGGTACTTCAAAATGCTCTAACAATTGCAAAGCCCTTGGTATCGACAGCGGTAAGTGGCGCAGCCGCTTTTGACTCGCGACATCTTGAATCCACGCGCCCTGGTAGCAAATCAGCGGCAGAGTTGAGCCGATATGCGAGTGGAAACGCAAAGCAGACTGGTACATCCTGCCCGTAGCGACAGCTACTTTCACTCCCCGCGACTGGGCTGCCGAAATGGCCTGCTTGACCGGTTCTCGGATCTGATTTGACAAACCTGCGATCGTCCCGTCGATATCCACTACCAGTAGTTTAATGTCTGCGGTGCCCAAAGCGCGATCGGTCGCAGTAGCTGGATTTGAGGCAGTTATATTCTGCATGATTGTTTTGAGATTTTACCTGTTGATTTGCACGCACCAGTTTATTTTGGCACTGGCGCGATCGCAAAATACAATTTTTGATTTTTTGAATACTACAATATAGATAAGTATTACCTGAAGTCAGGACACGGCAGTGCCGTTTCCCTACGATTAATCTGGTGTAGAAATCAGGACACGGCAGTGCCGTTTTCCTACGATTAATCTGGTGTAGGGACTAAGGCCAAGCCGTCTCCTCTCTATCATTCCAGCCCAGCCGAAATTTATATAAAACTTCAATTTTTAAATCACTCCCAAACAGCATGATTACTATTCCAGGATACCGCATTGACGGAGAACTTTATACAAACCCCCACACAGTTATTTATCGAGGGATGCAGCTTGAAGAACAAAAACCAGTTATCCTGAAAACTCTCACACCGACCTACCCTACCCCAGCGCGAATAGCCCAACTCCTGCACGAAGCAGAAATCCTTAAAAATTTAAATTTACCAGGAATAGTCAAACTTTACAAGCTTGAAAAATACAATCACTTTCCTGTTTTAATTTTAGAAGATTTTGGTGGCATTTCCCTAAAAGATTTTCTCAGCACCAACCAGCTAGAGTTACAACAATTTCTCCAAATAGGCATAAAACTAGCAGAAACTCTCGGACAACTCCACGAAAATCACATCATTCACAAAGATATTAAACCCAGCAATATTATTGTCAATATCCAGACTGGGGATGTCAAAATTACTGATTTTGCGATCGCCTCCCTGCTACCAGGCGAAAACCCCACCCTGGCCCACCCCCATTTACTCGAAGGAACCCTCGCCTATCTGTCTCCCGAACAAACGGGACGCATGAATCGGGCGATCGACTACCGCACCGATTTTTATTCTTTAGGCGTCACTTTTTATGAAATGCTCTGCGGCGAATTGCCTTTTAATGCGATCGATCCGATGGAATTAGTGCACTGCCATATTGCTAAAACGCCCGTTTCTCCTGGCGAAAATAGAAAGCAGAAAGTCAAAGGCAGCATCAATCAAACAGAAAGCGACGAGATTCCTCTAGCCGTTGACGATATCGTAATGAAGCTATTAGCAAAAACTGCCGAAGACAGGTATAAAAGTGCTTTCGGACTTTTGTACGACTTGGAAAATTGTCTCGCTCAACTCCAAACAAGCGGCGCAATTTCTCACATCACCCTCGGCGAGCAAGATCGGTCAACTCACCTGCAAATTTCCCAAAAACTTTACGGACGAGAAGCCGAAGTTAATCTACTTCTCAATACGTTCGATCGCATGAAGCGAGGCTATACAGAAATCCTACTTATTTCCGGTTGTGCCGGCCTTGGCAAATCGTCGCTTGTCTATGAAATTTACCAACCCATACTCCGGGAAAATGGGTATTTTATTGACAGCAAATTTGAGAAATTCAAGCGCGATATTCCCTACGCTTTTTTGCTCCAAGCTTTTCAAGACTTGTTGCAGCAAATTCTCACAGAAACAGCCGCCAAAGTGCTAGTTTGGAAACAAAAAATTTTAAATGCTCTCGGTAGCAACTGCCAAGTAATTATTGAAGTTATTCCCGAAGTAGAACTGATTGTCGGGTCGCAGCCTTCTGTGCCAGATTTAGGATCGAATGAATCTCAAAATCGCTTTAATTTAGTATTTCAAAAATTCATCCGCATCTTTACTCAAAAAGCACACCCGCTGGTAATTTTTCTCGATGACTTGCAGTGGATTGATTCAGCCTCGCTCAAGTTAATCCAACTGCTAGCAACTGACATGCCCAGCCAATACTTATTAATAATCGGAGCCTATAGAGAATCAGAAGTAGATGCAAATCATCCCGTAATGCTAGCCGCAGAAACAATTAGGAAAGCAGGCGGGAATGTAAGTACGATCGCCCTTTTGCCTTTAGATATTAACAGCGTCAATCAACTCGTCGCGGATACTCTGAGCTGCGCCCCAGAAAAATCGCTACCTTTGGGACAATTACTGTTTCACAAAACCGGAGGAAATCCATTTTTTATAGCCCAATTGCTGAAGTCTCTTTACTCCCAAAAAATGCTACAATTTAAATTTGTAGCCTCTGAAAATTCGGTCGATCGAGCCGAACCTCACTTGTCTGACTTTGCCGAACAAATCCCAGAACAAGCTGTGAAAAAATGCAAAATCACAGGCGAGTGGCAGTGGGACATTGAGCAAATACAAGAAATAGGAATAACTGACAATGTTGTGGAATTAATGATAGACAACATTCAGAAACTTTCAGGTAATACGCAGGAACTGCTAACATTAGCCGCTTGTATAGGCAACAAATTTGATTTAGCAATTCTCTCCCAAATCAGCGAACAACCTCTGACTTCCGCAGCAACACACCTCTGGGAAGCAGTTCAGTCCGGTCTGATTTTGCCCGTGAATAACGCTTACAAAATTCCGATCGCACTAGCAGCAAGCACAGGGTTAACAGACCAAATATCTAGAGACGTTACAGATGAATTGTCCCTACCAGTTGCTGATGCTGGTAGCGCAACTTATAAATTTTTGCACGAGCGAGTTCAGCAAGCAGCTTACGCTTTAATATCCGAATCTCAGAAACAAGAAATTCATCTCAAAATCGGCAGATTCTTGCTGCAAAACGCGCATCCAGAGCAATTAGAAAACCATATTTTCGATTTAGTCAACCAACTAAATGCAGCCCAACCAATCATCAGCAGTGAATTAGAAAAACTTCATTTATGTAAATTAAATTTAATGGCGGGCCGCAAAGCAAAAGCCAGTGCAGCTTATGAACTCGCTGTCAAATATTTGGCCGCAGGTATTGCATTGCTTCCCATGCAAAGTTGGCAAACCGACTACGACTTGACTCTTGCACTCTACGAGTCAGCAGCAGAAGCAGCTTACCTCAATACCGATTTTGAACAAATGGAAAAATGGGCAAAAATTGTCTTGCAATACGCCAAAAATGAACTAGACAAAATCAAAGTTTTTGAAATCCGAATCACAGCTTGTGCGATGCAAACCAAACTGCAAGAAGCGGTAACAATTGGTCGGGAATCACTCACAATGTTAGGAATAAACTTTCCAAAATCGCCAACTCCCCTCCACATTCAGCAAGCACTTACCAAAACCTCAGCTTATTTAACAGGAAAAAAGATAGAAGATTTAATTGACTTGCCTATGATGACCGAGCCGCGTAAATTAGCAACTATGCGCGTCCTTTCCAGTATGTTGTCGGCTACCTCGATTGTTGAACCCATACTGTTGCCGTTGATTGTCTGCGAGCAAGTTAATTTATCTATAAACTACGGAAACTCTGCTTTTTCTGCCTTCGGTTATGCTAATTACGGAGCAATTTTAAAAGGAATAGTTAGAGACATTGAATCGGGCGAGCGATTTGGTCAATTAGCATTAAATTTGATCGCTCGGCTAAATGCTTTAGAATTCAAAAGCAAGACTCTTAATTTAGTTGCCTTCATTTTGATGCACGGCAAACATCACGTTAAAGATACTTTACCTCTGTTAGAAGAAGCCTATCAAAGCGCGCTCGAAAATGGTGATTTAGAATCGGTTGGATATTCTGCCGTAAATATTTGTCAGTCCTTGTATTTTATTGGTCAAGAATTGCCGCAACTGGAACGAAAAATGGTAAATTACAACCATTTGCTATTTCAACTAAAGCAAGAAACGGTATTGACTTGGAATCAAATATATTGGCAAACAGTTTTGCAATTGATGGGGAAAATGGAAAGCCCCGACATTTTATTACGTGAAGCTTACAGCGAAAAAACATTATTGCCGCTGCTGTTGAAAGTTAACGATCGAGTGGGACTTCAAACTTTTTACTTACAGAAATTAATATTAGCCTATTTATTTGGCAATGTCGAGCTGGCGCTAGAAAATGCAGCGCAAGCCGAAGTTTATTTAGACGGAGTTGTGGGGTTTATTAATGTTCCTGAATACCATTTTTATGATTCTCTAGCCCGACTCGCAGCATATCCATCGGCAACAAAAGAGGTACAAGAAGAGCATCTTTTTTACGCAAACACCAACCTAAAAAAAATGCAAAAAAAAGCACTTTCTGCGCCGATGAACCTCCAGCAAAAATGTGACTTGATTGCCGCTGAAAAAGCTCGAATATTGGGAGATATTGTGAGAGCAATGGAATATTACGACTCCGCCATTGCCGGAGCGCAAACAAACGGATACATACAGGTACAAGCACTAGCAGCAGAATTGGCAGGAGCATTTTATTTATCGATTGGACGAGAAAGAATTGCGAAAACTTACTTGACAGAAGCGCGTTATTGCTATCAGCGCTGGGGAGCTAAAGCGAAAGTAGCGCATTTAGAATCAAAATACTCGCAGTTGCTGACTTCACCCTCGATTTCAACGAATATCGAAACTCACAAATCTACGAGTAGCGCTTGCACTACGAGCGACGGTGCAGGCGTACTAGACTTGACAACAGCAGTAAAAGCATCGCAAACCTTAGCGGGCGAAATAGTTCTAGACAAACTGCTGGCAAAACTGATGAAAATTGTTATTGAAAATGCCGGGGGACAAAAAGGCTTTTTAATACTAGAAAAATCTGGTCAATGGGTGATTGAAGCATCAGGCTCTGTGGATGTCGAGCGGGTTAATGTAATGCAATCAATTCCGATAGATTTTGTATGTGAGGATCGAGAAGTAACTTTGCTGGCAGTTTCTGTTGTCAACTACGTCGCTCGTACCCAGGAAAGTATAGTTTTAAATGATGCCACCCGCGAAGGACAATTTACTCGCGCACCTTATATAATTGCGGTTCAACCTAAATCAATTCTTTGCACTCCCTTAATCCATCAAGGCAAACTCAGTGGCATTTTATATTTAGAAAACAATCTGACTACAGGCGCTTTTACGCCAGACAGGTTGGAACTATTAAAACTGCTGTCTTCTCAAATTTCTATCTCGATTGAAAACGCCCAACTTTACATGAACTTGCAGCAATTCAATCAGAATCTTGAAAACTTAGTTCAGCAGCGTACCTGCGAATTGTCCCAAACTTTAGAAGACTTAAAATCGGCTCAAAATAAACTGGTAGAAGCGGAAAAAATGGCTGCTCTCGGAGGGTTGGTTGCAGGTGTCGCCCACGAAATAAATACTCCCATCGGCGTAGGTATCACTGCCGCCTCGCTACTGGCTGAAAAAGTCACCAAATTTTTGGATCTTTACAGCAAGGGACAAATTAAACGATCGGAGCTAGAAAAATTCCTGGATACGGCGCTGCAAAGCAGTAATATGATCTTATCCAACCTCACGCGGGCGGCAGATTTGATTCACAGTTTTAAAGAAGTGGCTGTAGATCAGTCGAGCGAATTAAAACGCACGTTTAACGTGAAAAACTATCTAGAGGAGATTTTGACATCCTTAAGCGCCAAACTCAGAAGAACTAAGCACAAAGTAGAGATTAAGTGCGATGAAAATATTGTACTGGACAGTTACCCCGGTGTGTTCTCTCAAATTGTGACAAATCTGGTGTTGAATTCCCTAATTCACGCTTACGATGGAGAAAATGGGGGGATTCTGGCGTTTGATTTGAAACTAGAGGGCGATCGGCTAATATTTGAATATGCCGATAACGGCAAAGGAATTACCCCAGAAAATCTCAGTAAAATTTTTGAACCATTCTTTACGACAAAAAGAGGTCAGGGCGGCACAGGATTGGGACTGCACATTATTTACAACCTTGTCACGCAAAAACTAAAAGGCAGAATTCGCTGCGAAAGTCAAGTACAAAAAGGCACAAAATTTATGATAGAATTTCCTGTTATAAGAAGAAATTAGTTATTATACTGTCAGTTTTAATATAATTCTATTTAGGAGAACGATAAATGTCAGAAGCTAGTAAAAATGTGTTGGCTGCGGGCGATGACGAATTAATAGTGGCAGGCGACGATGAATTAATATTTGCCGACGAAGACGAGACGGAAGACAAGCCGATCGCAGGCAGTTGGAAAATATTGATTGTAGACGATGAAATAGAAATTCATAATATTACAAAACTCGCTTTAAATGAATTTATATTTGAAAACAAAGCGATCGCATTTATCAGCGCTTACTCAGGTAAAGAAGCCAAAGAAATAATCGAAGCCCATCCAGACATAGCCTTGATTTTACTCGATGTAGTCATGGAAACAGAAGAGGCAGGCTTGGAAGTAGTAAAGTACATCCGCGATATTTTAGAGAATCAAGTAGTACGGATTATTTTGCGTACCGGACAGCCGGGACAAGTGCCAGAAGATGTAGTAATTGTCAGCTACGATATTAATGATTACAAAACAAAAACAGAACTAACAAACAAAAAGTTATTTACCACGGTAGTGACAGCACTCAGAGCATTTCGCGCCCTGACTCAAATTGAAGCCAGCAAAAGTGAACTAGAAAAAATAGCAGCAGCGTCAGCGCGCTTTGTACCCAAAGAATTTTTGAAATTCCTCCAAAGAGAAAGCATAGTTGATGCCAGATTGGGAGACTCTGTACAGGCAGAAATGACGATTATGTTTGCTGATATTCGTTCATTTACAAGTTTGTCAGAGAGTATGTCTCCCCGAGAAAATTTTGAATTTCTCAACTCTTACTTAAGCCGAGTTGGCCCAGTTATCCGCCAGTACAACGGTTTTATAGATAAATATATTGGCGACGGGATTATGGCTTTGTTTCCTAACTGTGCTGAAGATGCTGTGCAAGCGGGAATAGAGATGCAGCAGCAAGTTAAAATTTATAACAAACACAGACAAAATTGTGGATACAAACCTATTTCTATAGGGATTGGCTTGCATACTGGAACTTTAATGTTGGGTACTATTGGCGAGGCGGAACGGATGGAAAGTACAGTCATTTCTGATGCTGTAAATTTAGCCTCTAGGGTGGAAGGATTGACAAAGCTTTATGGAGTTGGTATTGTTGCTAGCGTTCAGACTTTGTGCCGGATTGACGACCCCCAACATTATAAGTGCCGATTTCTCGATCGCGTTCAAGTAAAAGGAAAACAAGCGCCGGTGGCTGTGTTTGAGATTTATGACGGCGATTCGGATATGATGATCGAACTAAAAGGAAAAACCCAAACTGATTTTGAACAGGGCATTTTTTTTCACTACCAGCAGCAATTCGCGCAAGCGAGGCAAATGTTTATGCGTGTCTTGCAAGTGAACAAGTATGATAAGGCTGCATTGTTTTATGCAGAACGCTGCGATATGTTGATGAAGAATGCACTGATTATGACTCTGGAAGGGATAGAGATATAGGGCATGGGGCATGGGGCATGGGGCATGGGGCATGGGGCATGGGGCATGGGGCATGGGGCATAGGGAATTGGGCCGAAAAGAATTAGGAAATGGGCATCAGCTAAGACAGTGAACAGTGAACAGTGAACAGTGAACAGTGAACAGTGAACAAATAACTTAATTTATGCGATTAAAATCTCTTGATGTTTTTCGCGGAATTGCGATCGCCTCAATGATTCTAGTGAACAACCCCGGCAGTTGGAAACAGGTGTATCCGCCGCTAGATCACGCAGAATGGCACGGGTGCACCCCGACAGACTTGGTATTTCCCTTTTTTCTGTTCATCGTTGGCTGTGCGATGTCCTTCTCGCTGTCAAAATATACTGAAACTACTACAAAAATAGAAACAAATATTTATTGGCGAATTGCGCGGCGGGCGGCGATTTTATTTGTATTAGGATTGCTGCTAAATACATCTTCGATCGCCCTTGACGTACTTTTGAACGGCGCCCCAGTGGAAAATTTCGGTAAAATCAGGATTATGGGAGTATTGCAGCGCATCGGTTTAGCGTATTTCATTAGTGCGATCGCGATTCTGAACCTTTCCCCCCGCAATCAAAAACTGCTCGCTGTTGCGGTGCTTTTAGGCTATTGGGGCGTATTATTCGTATTTGCTGTAGGGGGGTACACTGAATACGCACTGACGCCAGAGGGATATTTGGGTGGATATGTCGATCGGCTAATTCTCGGCAGCCAACACCTGTACAAAGGTGGCCCCTTCGATCCAGAAGGATTGTTGAGCACATTACCAGCCAGCGTGACAGTGCTGATCGGCTACTTTACGGGAGAGTGGCTGCGCGTGCAGCCAATCAAAACCCGGACGAGTTTAAATTTAGTAATTAGTGGATTGTGTTGCTTAGTAATTGGTCATTTGTGGGGATTTTTATTTCCGATCAACAAACAATTGTGGACGAGTTCCTTTGTGGTTTTTACCGCTGGTTGGGCGTTGCTATTGCTAGCGGCTTGCTACGAAACAATAGAAGTGCGAAATTGGAAATGGGGATGGCCGTTTGAAATCATGGGATTGAATGCAATTTTCTTGTTTGTCGCCTCTGGTATTGTCGCCCGACTTTTGTTGAAAACTCATATCGGCATTGCTAAAACTGCTCCAACAACTTACACTTGGATTTATGAAAACTGGTTTGTGCCTTGGGCTGGGCCGTTGAATGGTTCTCTGGCTTTTGCGGTGACTGCGGTATTGTGTTGGTGGTTGATTTTGTATGGAATGTACCGCCGAGGTTGGACGATTAAAATTTGAATTGTGGCTTGTTAAACAAGTGAGTTCGTTGATAAGTTGTGAACAACGAGTCTTGACAGTCAAAAGCTGTTTGTAGTATAATAGTTGTATATTTTTTTACGGTTTTTAACGTGGATATTCTAATTGAGTCAACAAGGGAATTTGAGAAAGATATTGCGCTGCTAAATGAAGATGAGAAAGCCGCAGTAATTCAAAAAATTAATTATTGTGCCAGCCTTTTTCCTACTCAAAAATCAAATGTGTATCGCAAGCTGCGTCGTCTCCCGCTATCGTCAGACCTGAATGGTTACGAGTCTTCGCTTTATACGCTACGAATTTCTCAAAAACTAAGAGTGGTTTTGGCGGTTGACGAAGACCCTATTTTTGGGCAAGCTATTTTTACTCTTTTTCGAGCAGTTCTACACGACGAACTCGATCGAGCATATAACGATGTAGCAGAGTCTTTGTATCAAGACCTACTTCAGGGCGATCGAGAAACTGCCTAGATATCATCAGCTTGGTTATGGCACAAAATCTTACTCTATGCGATGAATATGGCATTATTTACGAAGCTATGAAAATTTTGCCAGATGATGAGCTAAAGATTAGTTTTCTGGAAGCTTTAGCAGAACTTGAAGACCAGGAATGTCACAGAACGAGACAATTTCCCAAAACGAGACTGCATAAAGTTAAAGGTGTGAAGCAGGCAGTTTATCGCGCTGATATTGATAAAGTCTCAGGCTGGCGCATCCACGTTCAGTACGTCAATGGACAGATTCATCTTAAGGATATTATTGAAGGGCAAAGACACGACAATGTAATTGAGGTGATAAAATCCAAGAAGTCACGCTACCAGTAACTCTCAATTTTACCAAAATGTTTTTACTGAAGACAGCTAAGGAGAAGAAACAATGATACAGCCAGTGATTTTAGAAAAATTAGAAGAACTACCAGAGTCTTTTCAGACAGAGGTGCTTCATTACATCGAGTTTTTGATTGAGAAGTACGCTCAAAAATCTCCTCAAGAAAAACCACCGAAAAAGCGTCGTGTTGCAGGAACGATGGAAGGTATGATTATCATGGCAGATGATTTCGATGAGCCGCTTGAGGAAACGATCGACTAAAAAACCCTCAAAGGACTGCTCCATCTAGTTGTTGTACCCCTGGAACACACCAATCGTTTCGCAAAATTGCCCACAATGCCACGTCCTCAAACATCCCCCATTTTCGTACTCGTTGGCGCAGCATCCCTTCGTACACAAGCCCATTTTTTCGCAAAACTTGCCCGGAACTTGGATTTCTAATCATGTGGTAAGCGTAGAGTCGATTGAGTTCTAATTCTTCAAATCCAAATCGCAGCACTGGTTTTAAGGCTTCGCTCATATATCCCTGTCCCCACGCTTCAACGGCCAACCAAAAACTCAATTCAGCCTGAGAATGCTCTCGTTCAATGTCTCGAATTTCAATGATTCCGTTAAACTTCTTTTCAAATCTCTGCTCCATGACAAAGGTGACAGAATGCCCCGCTTCAAACTCAGCCTTTTGTCGAGCAATGTATCGCTCAGCTTCGCCATCGGGATAGGGATGAGGAATTGAAATCATGGTGTCAGCAATCTGACGAACACTAGCAGCAGCCTGGATTGAGGATAAATCTGCGCTAATGAGCGGACGCAAAATTAATCGATCTGTCAGTAGTTTAAATTGAGCGCTCATGAAACTATCCAACTGTGACTCTTTTCTGTTATGGCACCCATTTGGGATCTGTTCTTAAAATATCAGGCCCAGGGTCAATCCGTCTTAACTAAATACCATTTATAAAAAGTCTTGTTACACAACAATTTTTTGGGTTGTTTGTTGAACGATTGTGTAAGGTGCGTCGCGATCGAGATTGTCGCTCTTTTCTTAGGGATTTTCGATCGCGACACACCCTACGAATACTTGACTGCGGACCGATCGACTAAAATCGATATATAGCCTTTCTCACATTCACGAGGTACAAGTCTTGACCTGAAAAGCTTTACGCTGTAAAGGTTCCAACATATCTTGGCATACCTCATCTTTCTAAAAAAGGCTATATTCAAAATACGTAAGCGATGATGAACCCCAGATTACCTATACCGATCGTTCATAGCGACCCCGACATTTTAGGCGGAACTCCTGTCTTTATCGGCACTCGCGTCCCGATGAAGACTTTGCTTGATTATCTCGAAGCTGGTGATTCGCTCAACGAGTTTCTCGACCATTTCCCTAGTGTCAGCCGCGAACAAGCGATCGTACTTCTCGCCACGATCCGATCGCCGCACAACAACATTTAACATTGATTGATGTCCGCTTCCTCAAGATCGATCGCCCGCCCGATCGGAAATCCGATCGCCCGCCCGACACATTTTCCACAAATTAACAGCCCAACCCTGCCAAACTCAACGATTTTAGCGATTTGCCGATCGCCCGCCACCGCACCCTAACTATAAATGAGCCCAAATCGCTAAAATAAAAAAAAGATACGTAATAGGCAGGCCCGTTCAATGATCCCAACAGTTATAGAACAATCCGGTCGCGGCGAACGCGCCTTTGACATTTACTCGCGACTCCTGCGCGATCGCATCGTCTTCTTGGGCCAACAGGTTGACTCCGACTTAGCCAACCTGATTGTTGCTCAATTGCTATTTTTAGACGCCGAAGATCCAGAGAAAGACATTTACCTCTATATCAACTCCCCAGGAGGATCGGTAACAGCAGGTATGGGCATTTTTGACACGATGAACCACATCCGCCCCGACATTTGCACTATTTGTCTTGGTTTGGCCGCCAGCATGGGCGCTTTTCTGCTGAGTGCGGGCGCTAAAGGCAAGCGCATGAGTTTGCCTCACTCCCGGATTATGATCCACCAACCTCTGGGCGGAGCTCAAGGACAAGCTACCGATATTGAAATTCAGGCGAAAGAGATTTTGTACCACAAACAGCGCCTGAATCAATTTTTGGCAGATCATACCGGTCAGCCGCTTTCCCGCATTGAAGAAGATACCGAACGCGATTTCTTTATGTCGGCTGAAGAAGCAAAGGACTATGGTTTGGTCGATCAAGTGATCGATCGCCGTCCTTCTGCTAGCCGCCCGATCGCTGCTGTGGCGTAAATAGTCCTAGACGCACGGGTAGTCAGAAACCGGGTTTTTTGCGAAAATCCTTCGTTGTAATCCACAGATTAAGTAAAAAACCCGGTTTCTTTGGCCGGAAGCATCTCAGCTTTGCAAAAAGCATTTTTTTTTATAGTGCTGTCCCCGCTCGCGTATTCTACAACTCGCGAGCGGGGACAGCACTATAAATGCCAAACTGAGATGCCCCCCCTTTGGCCTTAATTCGTCCAGAACTGGTAAATTAAAAATTAAAAATGGAGAATATTTCCCTGTTTTTAATTTTTATTTTTTATGAACCGCTCAATTACTGTTAATAAAAACAGTTTATAGTGATTCACTAAAGTCCGCAAGAAAGAAGGACTGAAGTCCTCACTACAAACCTGCAAGAAAGAAGGACTAAAGTCCTCACTACAAACCTATTTTCCTGATTGTTAAGGTAAAGATTCGAGATATTGCAGGAAGTCGAACAATTCTTCTCTATTTAAGAAATGTCGTGCTTCTTTGCCGTAACCTTGTTTGAGATAATCTTTTCCTTGGTTGGCTGTCCATCCCAATCTCTTGATTTCTTCGGTGGTTCTGCTGTAGATTTCTAGATATTCTAGGAAATCTGCCAACTGTTCGCTAGCAAGTTCTCTCTGCGATGACTTGCCATAATTTTGTTCGAGACAGTCGGTTTCCTGTTTTTTTGTCCATCGCAGCCGTTTGAGAATTGCGTCTATTTGGGCGATCGTATCAGAATCATCTTCGATCGCATCGCTGGGAATTCCTACCGCGATCGGTTGCAATTCCCGGACTTCGGCCGCACCTTGCGACAGTTCGCTTTGGCTAGTATTTGGCACTTCCAATTCTGGAAGCGGTTCGCCGTAGCTGGAAGACAGCCAAGCGTCCGAGTCTAACTGCTTCGGTACAAATCCCACCGCCGGAGGTAAATCGACTGTTGGCGGCAAAGGTTCCGCTACAGGTGCGATCGTCGGCTCTGCATTTAATTTGGTTTCCCTATTGACAAAATTGCTTTGATGTGGTATTTCAACTTTGTCTGGAACAGGCATTTCTAAAACCGGAAGCGGAGCAAGGGCTGGCCCAACGGGAACGGGAACAACAGGAGGGGGGGCTACGGGAACGGGAACAACCGGAGCCGGAGCCGGAACGGGAACAACAGCAACCGGAGCCGGAACGGGAACAGCAGCAACCGAAGCCGGAGCCGGAGCCGGAACGGGAACAGCAGCAACCGGAGCCGGAGCAGCAGCAAATGCGAGGACAGCAATCGCTCGCGATCGGGCGCGGTCTTCAGCATCCTCAACAGACTCAGCAGCGGACATACCAGTAGCGAGAGTTTTGCCGTCAACCTGAACCAGACAGCGAACCACAAACTTACCGTGATGAATAGTCAGCAACTCACAGATCAACTGTCCAGCGGGATAAAGGGCGCGAAATTCAGCAAACATAATTTTTTGACCCCGAAACCAGAAGGGGCTGATGACTTAAGTTTAGTACAACCCAGAGAAAACATTTTTCTGAAAGCACATATTCAACATACAATAAATGTAAGGTGAATCATCCGCGCAACCTTTCACGCGACTAAACCCTATCCCACATCCGGCGGTTTAAGCTAACAAGCACCGGGCGTCATTTCTACCTATAGGAGATGACACAGCAACTAGGCAAAAGTAGTAAAAGTCTCCGGTTTTGTGTACCTTGCACTTTCTACAGCACAGATTGCTCCCTACCCTGAATTGCACCTCCGTCCGCAAGGGCAGAACGCTTGCAAAAACAGGGGTATCGCAGCGGCGAGCTACTAGCAATTTTGCCTTGAGACGGTAAAATCTTTGGCTTTAGCACAAGGCAAGAGGCACTTCAAAAAGCAGAAGAAAGCAGGAAAAAGGCAGAAGGAAAAAGGCAGGAGGCCCAAATGCAAATTTTCTCCCTCTGCATCTCTCCATCTCCCGATCCAGGACTCAACCCGTCGCTTTCAGCATCGAGTCATCTTTTAAGAACCGACAGGGGCTTTCTACTTCGCGAAGAGCTCGGCGCTGCAAGCCAAAAGCAAAGGAACCAACGCTAAAAAATTGTATTGGGGAATAGGGTATGGGGTATTTGTCTGCACCATCATCTGTCATTTGCTGACAGACAGCAGACAATTAGCGACTGCTGGTGTGGGGAAATAATCTGAAAAAATCCCCGCGCACGGGTAGCACCGACTGTGCTGGTATCTCCACCTACTAACCCGCGCATTTGTTGGGAAGCAGGCACAGCGAGGGCAAAAGAGGGTGCGGCTGATTTCGCCAAAATTAGACTAATTGCTGGAAACAAGAGGATCGATCGCTACATGGAATTTTCTATCGCTGCACTGCTGGCAAATTTTACAGAAGACAAATTAGTGGCTCCCAAAGCACTAGAAAAAAAACTCGACTGCAATGATGAAACCAGTCAACTCAAACTTCAAATCGCATTAGAAGCTCTAGAGAAAATTGGCATATTAGTCAAAGACAAAGGCCGCTATCGTCGAGTAGCTGAAGATGACGTGGTAGAAGCAAAACTGCGCTGTTCGAGCAAAGGATTTTGCTTTGCAATTCAAGATGCTGAAGGTTCAGAAGACGTTTATGTGCGGGAAAGTCACCTCTCGACTGCTTGGAATGGCGATCGAGTTTTAGTGAAAATTATCAAAGAAGGTAGCCGCCGCCGATCGCCCGAAGGCGAAGTTATGCTGATCCTCGAACGCGCTAACCCCTCGGTACTGGCGCGAGTCAAGCAAACCGCCACCCCCACCGGCCGCGTCAGCTACAGAGCAATTCCCCTGGACGATCGCCTGTTGTTTGAACTAGACTTGCTCGCCAACGGTACAAATCTCCAAGAGGCGATCGACCATTTAGTACACGTCGAAGTCAAACGCTATCCCCTGGGAACCCACCGCCCAGTCGGGAAAGTAGTACAGGTACTCGGTTCCGACGCCGAAGCCGCCGACGACCTCGACATCGTATGCTGCAAGCACGACTTGCCGCGCTCCTTCCCCGCAGCCGTCATCAAAGCAGCCGAAAATTTGCCCAGCAAAGTCAAAAAAACCGACATCAAAAAACGGCTAGATTTGCGGAACATCTTGACTGTTACCTTCAGCAGAAATGAACCGATAGAAACCAACGGCGAAAATGATGCCCCGAAAACTCAGCAGGAAAGTTTCTCAGACGACGCAACCGAAAACGAGTTTGACCCCACCTCATTCCTCTCAGATCCGCCAATAGAACACGCATTGTCGATCGAAAGTCTGAAGTCCGGCGGCTGGCAAGTTGGAATCCACGTCACCGACGCCGCCGAGTACGTACAGCCCGAAACTCCCCTAGATCGCGAAGCCCGCAAACGAGGCACAGCAGCCCATTTGGGAGAAAAAATCATCGCCGTAGTGCCAGAACTCCTCAACGAGCGCTGCTCCCTGCTGCTAGACACCGAACGGCTGGCATTCAGCATCATGCTCACCCTAGACGAATCAGGAGAACTCCTAGAATACGAAATTCAAACCAGCGTCATTCACATTGACTACCAGCTAACCTACGAGCAAGCTCAAGCAATTATCGAACCAGGCTCCGATGCCGAAGATCCCGCTTTATCCTCCGCCCTCCGTCCTTTCCTCGCTCAAATCTCCGCAGCCTCAAAGGCTGCCAGACAGGCGAGGCTCAAGCGGGGAGCTTTTGAACTAAATTTGCCAGATGCTAACTCTCACTTCGACGACGAAGGCGAATTAGGAGCTTTTGCAACGGCTCCCGCCGCCCAGTCGGCTGTCTCGGAGTTGGTCGTACTTGCCAACGAAGCTGTCGCCACTCACCTGCAAGCCTTGGGAGTCCCAGCAATCTACCGCGTCCAACCGATGCCAGATCCGGCAGACATTCAAGAGTTCATCAAACTCTCCAACAACCTCGGAGGCGAACTGTATCTCGAAAACGAGGAAGAAGTTCTGCCCTTTGACTTCCAGCGATTTACCCAACAGTTTGCCGGCCTCAAGTCCGAAAGAGTTCTCACCTACCTGCTCGAAGACACGATGAAGCCCGCTGTTTACAGCACAACTCCCAAGCCGCACTTCGGTTTGGCCCTG
Source organism: Microcoleus sp. PH2017_35_SFW_U_B (assembly GCF_020737865.1). NCBI lineage: Bacteria > Bacillati > Cyanobacteriota > Cyanophyceae > Oscillatoriales > Microcoleaceae > Microcoleus > Microcoleus sp. PH2017_35_SFW_U_B. The sequence continues at coordinate 31,589 of NZ_JAEQDE010000082.1, read as the reverse complement.
TCAGATGGCTACACGCGCTGCACTTCGCCGCTTTCCCGCTACGCCGATTTGCTGGTGCTGCGGGTGTTGCACGCTGTGTTAGAGCAAGGCCGCAGCAGCCGCACAACTCGTGCGAAAGAAAAAGTCAACCTGCACCATTCCTCCTGTCACGGTCAAATTACTTGGAATGTCCTGCCGCCAGACTTGCACCACGAGTTTGAGACAGAGTTTGCAGCGGCGGTGGTACACCTGACGGAACGCGAAAGGGTTGCTGAGGATGCCGAAAGCGATTTGCAGGGATTGAAGAAAACTGGATTGATGAAAGAGCGCACCGGTCAAACTTTCCAGGGTTTGATTACAGGGGTGCAGTCTTACGGTTTCTTTGTGGAAATTGAGGTGCGGCCGCCGGAAAGTGAACTTTTGCGAGTTGAAGGGTTGGTGCACGTTTCTTCGCTGAAGGATGATTGGTATGAATATCGATCGCGCCAGCAAACTCTAGTTGGTCGCAAAAACCGCAATCAGTACCGTTTGGGCGATCGGGTAGAAGTTCAAGTCAAAAGCGTTGACTACTACCGCCAACAAATTGACTTAGTTGCAGTTGGTGGTGGCAGCCAAGCTTTTGATGATGAGGAATAGTCAGGTGACAGTTGACAGTTGACAGTTGACAGTTGACAGTTGACAGTTGATTTTCCTCAATACTTAGTTGTCATTGTCTAGCAACTAAGTATTGATAAATTGGGAGCAAACTATAGTCATAAATCATCCAAAAATAATTAACAACAGTCAACAGTCAACGGGAGCATCTCAGTTTTGATTTTATAGTGCTGTCCCCGCTCGCGATCTATCCAACTCGCGAGCTCTTAAGCTCGCACTGTGAAGAAATTGCTTTTTTGCAAAAGGTGAGATGCTCCCACAGTCAACTAATAACTAACAAATAACAACTAACAAATAACAACTAACAAATAACAAATGACAAATAACTACCCGCTGATTGTAGGAGTGACTGGAGCATCGGGACTGATTTACGCCGTGCGGACTTTAAAATATCTGTTGGAAGCCGATCGCGCCGTCGAACTGGTAGCATCAAAATCTACCTACATAGTTTGGCAAAGCGAACAGAACATCCGAATGCCCGCAGAACCGACTTTGCAAGAAGAATTCTGGCGAGAACAAGCAGGAGTACCCAATTCTGGCAAACTCCGGTGTCATCCCTGGCAAGATGTTGGTGCTAATATTGCTAGCGGATCGTTTCGCACCGAAGGGATGATGATTATTCCCTGTAGCATGAGTACACTAGGCAAGTTGGCGGCTGGCTTGAGCTCGGATTTACTCGAAAGAGCGGCCGACGTTCAGCTCAAGGAAGGGCGAAAATTGGTACTTGTACCTAGAGAAACCCCTTTTAGTTTGATTCACCTGCGGAATTTAACTACGTTGGCGGAAGCTGGAGCTAGAATAGTGCCAGCGATTCCTGCTTGGTATCACAATCCGCAAACTATTGAAGATTTGGTAGACTTTGTTGTGGCTCGGGCTTTAGATCAGTTGGGGGTTGATTGCGTTCCTCTCAAACGCTGGAAGGAAGAAGAGTAGTCAGTTGGCAGTTGGCAGTTGGCAGTTGGCAGTTGATAGTTGATAGTTGGCAGTTGGCAGTTGGCAGTTGGCAGTTGGCAGTTGATAGTTGATAGTTGGCAGTTGGCAGTTGGCAGTTGGCAGTCAATTACCAATTACCAATTACCAATTACCAATTACCAATTACCCATTACCAATTACCAATTACCCATTACCAATTACCCATTACCAATTACCCATTACCAATTACCAATTACCCATTACCAATTACCAATTACCCATTACCAATTACCCATTACCAATTACCCATTACCAATTACCCATTACCAATTAAAATTTGATATGCGTCCTGTATTATTGCTCGTGATTGTGGTAGGGCTAACTATTTTTGCCTTACAAAATGTGGAGCCGGCATTATCGCTGGTATTTTTGGGAATTCGATCGCCCGCTTTACCCTTATCTATCTGGATTTTGCTCAGCATGGGGACGGGAGTTGTCACGTCTTTATTGATTTCTGCTTTGCTTTCCTTTTCAAATTACCTATCTCAAACACGAACTCCCAGCGGGCGCAACATTCGCAGCCGTGAGGCTGTCTCAGCAGACAGGAGAACAGCTTACGCGCCTCCTCCTCCTCCCAGAAAACAGGAGATTGACCCCGATTTTGAGACAGAAAATAGCCAAACTTCCGATCGAACTGAGTACGGGACACCGGCAGGCTACACTCCGCAGACTTTCCAACCAGAAACTCCAAACCCTGCTGTTGCCAAGAATTACAATCAACCGACAATTATTCAAGCCGCAGATGATGAAGATGATTGGGTTTCAGATGGCTCAAAATCGGTCTCTGGCGGCAGCGATGATGATTGGGGGGACGATCGCGATTTTGCCGATCGACCGCAGGTAAATGACGTTCCAGCAGCAAATCCGAGGGCTTACGAATCGAAGCAGGAACCAAAAAGCAAGTCTTGGGCTGGCTCAGTATACTCCTATGGCTATCGAGATCCCAGCAAGTCGGGGGTGGGACAAACAGAGTCTGTCTACGATGCAGAGTATCGAGTGCTGGTTCCCCCGCAAGATCCCATACCTCCAGGGGGTGGCGCCCAAGTACCCCAAAATCCTAGTGCAGACACAGAGGATGATTGGGGATTGGATGAGGATGATGTCTTTGATGAGGACGACTCACGTCCCAGCGACGGCCCGATTAACCTGAAAAAATAGCAAAATATTGGAGGATTTGGCGGTGGATTTGTTGAGGGGAGTTAATATCTATCTCGTCGGGATGATGGGTGTGGGCAAAACCACGGTGGGGCGGATTTTGGCAAGGGAATTAAAATACCGTTTTTTTGATACGGATGAACTAATTGTGCGAGTTGCTAATCAGTCAATTGCTGAGATTTTCGATCGCGAAGGCGAAGAGGCTTTTCGGGAATTAGAAACGAAAGTGCTCGGCGAATTGGCTGCTTATCAAAATTCGATCGTGGCTACGGGCGGCGGTATTGTTGCCCGATCGACAAATTGGGGTTACTTGCATTACGGTATAGTGGTTTGGCTGGATGTGCCGATAAACCAATTGTGCGATCGACTGCGATCGGACAGCACTCGGCCCCTACTGCGGGAGGGAGACCTCAAATCTAAGTTGGAAAGCCTTTTGAGCGAACGAGAGCGTTTCTACGCTCAAGCAGATGTCCGAGTTGGCATTTCCGGAGGCGAAAGGCCTGAAGAAGTTGCGCGTCGGGCGATCGAGGAAATCAAAAAAGTTCTAGAGGAAGGAAGAAGGAAGAAGGAAGAAGGAAGAGGGAAGTCGGAAGAAGAAAGCAACGGTTTCGACAATTAAAAACGTCCTAACCCTCTGGCTCGGTTGCTCGATCGGATCTAAAACAGAGTCTGATATCAATTGAGACAGTCATAAAGCGGGTTTCTGGGAAAATAGCCGATTTTTGATGACTTGTGAATTCCGTAAAAATACTGATTTCTGGGTGAGTGTGTCGGTTTTACCACCGAATATTTGGGAATCAACCGGGTTTGAATAAATGTGGCGCGTAAGTTTTATTAAGTGTGAGGATTAAGCGATGGAGCTTTTGTGCAAAAACTAATGGCAGACTCGTCTGATGCGTTAAAGTCGGCTATTGAGTTCTCTCTAAAAATAAAATGGCCCCACCGCTGAAGGGCTGTAGGGCGCAAGGACAGTTAAACGCTAACCTCATTGTCGGAAAAATTAGCATTGATGTTATCCTCCTGTGTGACGATTTTGCGATCGTCCATTGACTCATCAATGCTCTCGTATCAAAAAATGTAACCCAAGATCGATCGAATTCAACCTGTCCTATTCTAAAAACAATACCTCATGCATTCTGACGAGCAGCTCCCTAAAGCTGCTTTTTTATTGGGATTTAGTTTTTGGCTGCCGGAGTTACGGATCTTGGGAATAAGATTTTGAACAACAGTCGCTACAGATTGATATTGCCATAGTGGTTTTCAGTTGCACTCCAGGTTCATTAATTGGTAATGGGGAATTGGGAATTGGTAATTGGTAATTGGGAAGCTCTACCTCATGAAATTTGAAAACTGCTAGAATTAAGGCCCGAAGACCTTAGTCGGGGGCGGTGGGTATTGAAAAAAACGATATGTATTTATTGATGAGCGATCGCATAGTTTTGCGCTAAATATCCGTTGCGAGTTGTAGAATTTGGTTGGGTGAATTGCCCGTTCCTCATTAAGGTAATACTAGCCTGCCTGTTCTTGACAAAAACTCGATCGCTCCGCCCACCCCCAAACCAGTTAAAGAAATAGTAGCTAATATCGCAAAAGTCCGCCATCTTTGGTGCCCAAACATTTGAATATCTAGTCTTGCCAAAGCTCCGGCTGAAGTCAAGACTAAAACCGTCACAAAAAGGTGCATCCAGGTAACAACTATAACTGCCAAAAAAGCTCCTACAATAATCGAAATAAAAGCCCCACTATCACTCGAAAACCAGCGCATGAGCCATCTTTTTATCTCCTTCAGCGGGAATGACAACGCGATAGCTAACACTAAAACAGCAGCCACGGCGAAAAACCAAGTCAGGTGCGGGGGAATATCAAATTCAGATAATTTCCAGCCAAAAATGAAATAAGTAACAAAAAGTAGAGTTAAGGAAAACCAAGAATTTAGTTTCATTCGATATACAAATTAGGGGAACCAAGCAACATAAAGATGACCCCGCCCAAAAACGGTTATTTGCTTGCCGGCACTCATAATGGTCGATTCCAAAATTTTAGACTCATGCTTAAACTTCCAGATTCACGGCGCTACGAGTAAATCTAAAATTATTCAATCTAAAATCTAAAATCGGCTGACCCGATAAATTTGTGTGCGGGCTTAGAGGTTAGTAGAAATAGCTTGCACCGGACAAGTAGGGATGCACTGCTCGCAGACGATACAGCGCGATCGAGCAAACGTTAGTTTAAAGCTTTCTGGGTCAAGGGTCAAGGCTTCTGTCGGGCAAACCCCCGTGCACAAGCCGCAGTGAACGCAGGTATCTTCGTCGATGAGTATTTCCCTGCTGGCTAGGGAAACGCCGATATTTTGCGATCGCATCCAGTCGATCGCCGCTTCTAGTTGGTCAATGTCCCCTGATAACTCTAGCACCAGTTTGCCCACTTGATTCGGAGCCACCTGAGCGCGGATAATGTTGGCTGCAACATTAAAATCCTTGGCCAGTCGATAGGTGACAGGCATTTGGATCGATCGTTGTGGAAACGTCAGCGTTACCCGTTTTTTCACTGTTACCTCGGTAATTTACAAACACAATCTTTCTTATCTTATTGTTTTAGCGCACTTGCTCTAATTACTGGCCTCAGCCAATTTTTTGATGAGATTGGTCTGATTATCTCAAAATGTGGTATAATTTAAAGTGTTTATTAAAAATAAAAACATAGAAATAAGATCCCAATTTATTTTATGAGTCTTAATTCGCCCAACTCAACTCCTGCACCCGCAGATTCCGAAATAAATGCCGCCGCGCGCGTCAGAAACTTATTGATCGTATTAGCAGCGATCGCCCTTTCAGTATCCCTCTTCTTAGGAGTGCGAACTCAAACGCCATCAAGCAGTCTCACCGAAATGGCAAAAGCCTCCGCACCGATAGCAACAGCCTTAACAAACGGCAAGCCAACACTCATGGAATTTTACGCTGATTGGTGCGGTAGCTGTCAAGCAATGGCTAAGGACTTAAGCGCCATCAAACAGAAATATGCCGAACCAATGAATTTTGTCATGCTAAATGTAGACAATGACAAATGGCTGCCAGAAATCACCAAATATCGAGTAGATGGCATTCCACACTTTGTCTATTTGAATAATAAAGGCAGCAGCGTTGCTGAAACGATCGGCGAAACACCGCGCAGTATTATGGAAGATAATTTAGAGGCTTTAATTGCAGGAAAACCAATACCGCACTCGCAATCTTCCGGTCAAGTTTCTGATTTTACTCCCGCCACAGGCCCTGTAAAAACAAGCAGTTCAGACCCGCGCGCCCACGGCAGTCAAGTACAGTAAATTAAGGAAGAAGGAAGAGGGAACAGGCATCTTGCCTGTTGCTATTTGTGGGAGCATCTCAGTTTTGCATTTACAGTGCTGTCCCCGCACAGCAAAGCTTGTACAAGCTTTGCTGTGCGGGGACAGCACTACGATAAAAAATGCTTCTTGCAAAACTGAGATGCTCCCCTATTTGTGATAATGCAAGATGCTTGTTCCACAATCAATAAACATTCTTGTGGAACAGGCATCTTGCCTGTTCCTATTTGCGATAACTTACAGAAATTCAACAGCCGATCGCAACTTATGTCAATTTCGGTTGAGGGCGACTACCTCTAAAGGAATATTCAAAAAAACTTTATTTACATTTTATTGAATTTTATTATAATTGCAAAAAGTGGAGTGTAAATAGTCGATCGCTCCCAATCAACAATAAAATGCGATCGAAAAGAAGTTGGTCGCAATCCCCCGATTCATGCCTTCGCAGGCCGAGTGAGACCCTAAACTTTTCAATCTAAAATCGAATAATCCCCAATAGTCTAATCTAAAATCTCTAATCTAAAATCGCATGACAGCCGACAAACCCGGATTCAGCATTAGCAGCATCTCAATCCGCCGCCACATCGGCACTATAATGCTGACATTGGCGATCGTCGTAGTGGGCATTTTCTACATCACCCAACTGCCCGTTGACTTGCTACCCTCCATCACCTATCCCCGCATCAGCGTGCGCCTAGACGCACCGGGAGTCTCCCCAGAAGTCGCAGTTGACGAAATTACCCGCCCCCTCGAACAAGGACTTTCCGCCACAGAAGGAGTCACGCAAGTGTTTTCCCGCACCCGCGAAGGACAAGTCAGCGTCGATTTATTCTTCAAACCCGGCGGAGATATCAACCAAGCCCTCAACGACGCCACAGCCTCCGTCAACCGCATTCGCAACCGACTTCCCGATACCGTTGCATCCCCCACTCTATTTAAATTTGACCCTTCCCAACAGCCGGTTTACGAATTTGCGCTGACTTCAGACTCGCGCCAAGGCGTAGATTTGCGAGTATTCGCCGATGACGAATTAGCCAGGGAAATTAATGTAATTCCCGGAGTAGCTTCCGTTGACGTTTCCGGCGGCGTTCAAGAAGAAATTCAAGTTAATATTGACCTGAACCGGCTGCAAAGTTTAGGAGTTAATCTTAACGATGTTTTTAGTGCTTTGCGCGATCGCAATTTAGACACTTCCGGCGGCCGACTGCGCCAAGAATCCAACGAACCGCTGACTCGCACAATCGGTCGATTTAAAACAGCCGCCGAAATCAACAACCTTTCCTTTCAAATATCCGGTTCCAACCCGCCAAAACGAGTTTACCTGCGCGATTTTGCCAAAGTCAACGACGGCACAGAAGAACAGCGAGTCAAAGTTTTTCTCAATCAAAAACCCGCCGTTAAAATCAGCATTTTGAAACAGCCGGACGCCAACACAATTACTGTTGTAGACGGCGTAAAAAATCGCCTCAAAGAAATGCAGAAAGCGGGCTTGATTTCGGCAGATATGAAAGTAGTTACTACCTTAGACGAATCCCGCTTTATCCGCAATTCCTTAGCCGATGTAGCGAATGCGGGAATTTCCGGGGCCGTCTTGGCTGCGATCGCCGTTTTGTTCTTTTTAGGTTCCCTCAGACAAACGCTGATTATCTCTCTGACTATTCCCCTGTGTACTTTAGCTGCGATTATTTTAATGCGGCTGTTCGGCTTGTCGCTGAACTTGTTTAGTTTGGGCGGTTTAGCCTTGGGAATCGGTCAGGCAATTGACACCAGCGTAGTTATTTTAGAAAATATTGTAGTCGGTTTAAACAGCAACCCCGACCTCAAAAAAGGCAAAATCCAAAATCGCAAAGAACTCACAATAGAAGAGTCGGTAATGCGAAGTCAAGAAGTAGAATCAGCAATGGTTGCTTCCACGGCGGCGAACTTAGTATCGGTGCTGCCATTTTTGCTGATTGGCGGCTTCTTTTCCCTGCTATTTAGCGAATTAATTTTGACAATTTGCTTTGCAGTAGCAGCATCTTTGCTAGTAGCTGTAACTGTAGTACCGATGCTGACTTCTCGCTTGATGGGAATGTCTTATTCTAGCGGCGTCAGTCAATTCGGGCCGATAAAACATTTCAACCGCGGCTTTGAAAACGGCACCCGTGCCTACGGTACGGTGCTGTCAAAAGTGCTGGGTTTGCGCTTAATTATCATTCCACTGGCTTTTATAATTTTAGGCTGCGGAACTTGGGTGATGGCAAGTCAAATTCCCCAGGAAATATTGCCAAGAATCAATACCAGCCAAGCCCGATTATTTGCTTTGTTTCCTCCCGGTACTAACTTGGAAACCAATCAAAAAGTAGTTGCAGCCGCCGATAAACTGCTGCTCGCACAGCCAGAAACCGAGTATACTTTAACCACAGCCGGAGGGCTGCTGTTCGGCAACAATACGATCGAGAATTTGCTCCGGGGAAGCAGCACGATTACGCTGAAAAAAGGCACAAATACGATCGCCTTTACGGAAAGAATGACTGAGGAATTAAGGAAAATAGACGTTCCAAAAGGCACTCGCCTGCGCTTAGTCCCAGAGGGAATCAGGGGTTTAGTGTTAACGAATTCCCCAGTCAGGGGCGGCGAAATTGATGTCATACTTCAGGGCCCAACCGAAAAATCATTGCAAGAAGCAGGCCGTAAGATATTAAAAGAATTGGATGAAAAGGTAAAATTAGCGCGGTTTCGGCCGGATGGAGACGCGCCGCAGTCGGAAGTGCAAATCCGTCCTGACTGGGAAAGAGCTTCTTTGTACGGACTCAGCGCCCGAGACATTGGGGAGACGGTTCAAACAGCAATTGAAGGTTCTGTTCCGACTCAAGTGCAGCGGGGAAACCGTTTGGTAGACGTGCGCGTGCAGTTCGATCGCACTTCTGTCAAATCGATCGCCCAACTCGGACAAATTCCGTTATCTGGCAATAATAGCATCGTCCGTTTGAGCGATGTGGCAAAAATTGCGATCGGCCAAGCGCCGGGAGAAATTCAGCGTCTCAACCAGCGGCAAGTTTTCTTAGTTGTGGGAAACTTAAATCGCGGTGCAAGTTTGGGCGATGCTGTCAAACAAGTCGATGCAGTTTTATCAGAAATAAAGCTGCCGCCAGGAGTTACAATTGTGCCGAGTTCGGCTGCGGAAACCAACCAGCAATTGCAAACTTCTCTGAAACTTTTGGGCGGATTGGCGACTTTTTTAGTGTTTGTCGCGATGGCGGTACAGTACAATTCTCTAGTCGATCCGCTGGTGATTTTGCTGACAGTGCCGCTGGCGTTGGCTGGGGGTGTTTTCGGGCTGTACGTGACCAAAACTGCGATCGGGGCGACGGTGATGATCGGGGCAATTTTGCTCGTAGGAATTATCGTGAATAACGGCATTATTATGGTAGAATTAGCCAACCAAATTCGGGAAGACGAAAAGGTCGATCGCGCGACAGCAATTGTCAGGGCGGCACCTCAACGTTTGCGTCCGATTTTGATGACAACTATTACCACAGTTTTGGGTTTATTCCCCCTCGCTTTGGGGATTGGAGAAGGTTCGGAGTTTCTGCAACCTTTGGGAGTTGTCGTATTTTCTGGTTTGTCGCTGGCGACGCTGCTGACGCTGTTTATTATTCCGTGTTTTTATATTTTGCTGCACGACTTCTTCGGGATGTTTGGGGCGAAGAAGAAACCGCAAGCGGTTGCTGTTCCCGTGCAGAAGGCGGGGGAGAAAACTACGAATTGATGATAATTTAGTGCCAGCAAATACGCGCTTTACCGCAGTCCGGCAGGGGTTTAAACCCCTGCCTCATAGACGGTCATGGAATCGAGCGAGTATAATAGACATCTCCAATAATTAATGTGTAACAGGCATCCTGCCTGTTCTTGATAAGGTTTTTTGGAGATGTCTAATAAACTTAGAATCGAGCGAGTATAATAAACTTAGCAGAACTCTACTCCCTACCCGCACGCAAAACTTTTAATTAAGCTACATCTCATTAAGAAAGAACCTATGACATACACCCCATCCAAACTACTTAGCTTTGAGGAGTTTATTGCCCTATATGGGGATAATACACGATATGAACTCATTGATGGAGAACTCAGAGACATGGAACCTACTGGTCCTCACGAAGCGGTTGCAGGTAGTATTGCTGGTAGAATTTACGTAGAAATTTTTCGCGATCGATTCAATTGGTTGGTTCCAAAAACTTGTTTAATAAAACCGCTATACGCTGAGGCCACAGCACTGCGTCCTGATGTAGTTGTTTTAGATAAAGCAGAACTTGGTAGTGAACCCCTTTGGCAAAAAGAACCAGTGATTTGTAAAGATAGTACAATTAAGCTTGTTGCCGAAGTGGTCAGCACTAATTGGCAAGATGATTATGCCAGAAAAGTGGAAGAATACGCTTTTTTGAAGATTGCAGAATATTGGATTGTGGACTTTCGAGGCTTGGGGGGTTTGCAATTTATCGGCTCTCCCAAGCAACCTACTTTCACAGTCTGCCAATTGGTTGATGGAGTTTACCAGCAGCAACAATATCGCTTGGGAGAGCCGATTTCTTCTTATCTATTTCCCAATTTACAATTGCAACTTGACGACATTATGCCGACTTAAAATTCTCGAAATATCTTTATGCTGATTTCCCCAAAATACGAAAGACAAATAGACTGGTCATTCTCATACATAAATCAACCCATTAATTCCCAGTGGGCGACGATAGTCAGCGCCGATCGCAAAAAAGTCACTTTACTCGATCGCAACTTTTCCCCAAAATACGAATACCAGCTTCCAGACGAAATTAGCTGCTTAGCCATTAGCGCCAAAGGCGACTTGCTAGCGGCAATTATGGCAAATGGCAATCATCTAGCAATTGTGACAGCAGAAAACGAGCTAGTTTTTGAAGAACAGCTACCTAATCCTTCTAGGGATAATGGATTTGAGGACTGCTGGTTTGATGCAGACGGGTTGCGTTTTTGGTGCATGAAATTAATTGAAGGCGAGGCAGTCGAGATTCAAATTCGCGATACCAATTCGTGGCAAATTCAACGACAACTTTTGCTCAAAGACCCTTTTGGGGGCAGTTCCTTCTCGTTTCACCCACACCCAGAAAATCAAATTTTAGCCCTTTGGGCTGCCGCAGGTCAACACGGACAGCAAGTCTACTGGCTTTATGATGACGGTATCAAAATTCATGCTGTGGAGGTTGCGTGTCTGGCTGACACAACTCCTCCAGAATTTCACCCCGGAGCTAGCGAATTTTTGGTACTTGATAATACTGGGAGTAAACTCAGTCGGTTCAGTTTTCCTGACTGCAATCTACTGGGAATATGCGAATGCCCTTGTCCTGATTCGGATGATTGGTTTAGATACTCTATGTGCTACCTATCAGACGATCGCGTTCTAATAGACACAGATCGAAGCAGAATGTACATAATCGATATAGACAAAATGGAAACATCAGATGAACTGATTTTAATCGGTCACGAGCCGCGTCTTTCTCAAGAAGTTTACCCTGATATAAATGATATTGAAGAAGGGCTTTTCGGCGACCTGGACTGCTTCTATCATTTTGATTCAGATAGCATTCTGTCCGTTCATTCACAAGTGTTGAGGCAAGAACCTCGCTCTAAACAAAAGACATTAGTTATCTTCGGCGGAAAAGAGATTTTTGGTTCGCTGGCGAAGGTACAACCATCCGCACCCTACAGTAAATTATTGATTCAATCTTTAGGAATCTCTTAAGAATTCTCAATTTTCAATAACAGGCTTTCCGGCCTTTTACACAAAGAAAGAATCAGCAACATTATCTGTAGGGTGCGTCGCGCACGAAAAATCCCTAAACTTAACCGACAATCTGATAGCGACGCACCGAACACATCGGGTGGGAACACAACCATCTATTTAAATATGCTCAATAAATTTTGTGTGGCACGACTCCCACAAATGGGACAAGGTGCGTCGCCATTAGATTTTCGATCTTTTCTTAGGGATTTTTCCCACGCGACGCACCCTACTAATACTTTGGTATTTGTTTTGAAAAATGGTATCGCAAACAATACCAATACAGCATTTGATGTTAAGCGCGATCGCCCTTCACAAGATTTATCATCGCCCCCCATCATATTTCAAGCCTTTAAGGGACACCCCAGCCACCCCAGCCGACGCCCCACCAGCACCCCACAGACTGATATTTTGTAGCCTCAGTCTCATAAAGTTACATTCCGTTACAATAAAAAAGTAAACAGAACTTGCAGGCGAGCTTAAGAATCAATGCGCTTAATCTTAATGACCGGAAAAGGCGGCGTCGGGAAAACCTCCGTAGCCGCTGCTACAGGGCTGCGATGCGCCGAATTGGGATACAAAACCCTAGTGCTGAGCACAGATCCCGCCCACTCCTTGGCCGACAGCTTCGACATGGAGCTCGGACACGACGCCCGACTCGTAAAACCCAATTTGTGGGGAGCAGAATTGGATGCCCTCAGAGAATTAGAAGGCAACTGGGGAGCAGTAAAACGCTACATTAGTGAAGTTTTGAGAGCCCAGGGACTTGATGGCGTACAAGCTGAAGAACTAGCCATTTTGCCGGGAATGGACGAAATATTCGGTTTGGTGCGGATGAAACGGCATTACGACGAGGGAATATATGATGTTTTAATTATCGATTCTGCTCCCACCGGCACAGCATTGCGGCTCTTGAGTTTGCCAGAAGTTGGCGGCTGGTACATGAGAAAATTTTACAAGCCATTGCAAGGCATATCAGCCGCCCTCAGACCTTTAGTTGAACCGATTTTTAGACCAATTGCGGGCTTTTCTTTGCCGAACAAAGAGGTGATGGATGCACCTTATGAATTTTATGAGCAAATCGAAGCTCTGGAAAAGATTTTAACTGACAATACTGTAACTTCGGTCAGGTTAATTACTAATCCCGAAAAAATGGTAATTAAAGAGTCTTTGCGCGCCCACGCTTATTTGAGTTTGTACAATGTTGCCACAGATTTAATCGTAGCAAATCGGATTATTCCCGAAGAAGTAACCGATCCCTTTTTCAAGCGCTGGAAAGAAAACCAGCAGCAGTACAAGCAGGAAATTCACGAGAACTTCCGGCCGCTACCAGTGAAAGAAGTGCCGCTTTATTCCGAAGAAATGTGCGGTTTGCCAGCCTTGGAACGCTTGAAAGAAACGCTTTACAAAGACGAAGATCCCAGCAAAGTTTATTACACAGAAAATACGATTAGGATTGTGCAGGACAACAATCAATATGTTCTAGAACTGTATTTGCCGGGAATTGCTAAGGATCAGATTCAGTTGAGCAAAACTGGTGATGAGTTGAATGTTCGGATTGGGAATCACCGCCGCAATATGGTATTGCCGCAAGCTTTAGCTGCACTGCAACCTTCCGGGGCGAAGATGGAGGATGATTATTTGAAGATTAAGTTTGCTTAATTTAACAGGACTTACGCAGGCACAATATAAATAGTTTGCCTGCCTAAGCTCTGTTGAATAGTTCTCTACCGATTCCTTGCCCAGCAAATTCTCTGCGGACGAACAACAACGACAGATGATTCCCTCTCCGAAATGCAATAAAACCAACAACTATCCCATTCCATGTAGCGACTAGCTTTTTCTCGCTACTAAAGATTCTTGCTCTTAATTCTTCTAGGTCAGAAATCTTTTTCCATTCGGCAACGCTTTCTGGTGTTCCATCTGTGAGCTCCCATAGATCCGCAGAAGCCCACATACAAGGACTAATTTCTTGTTCGTCCCCAAGCTGCGGAGGTCGATAGGCAATTGAATTCATCATTGTGGTGCGATCGTTGAAATGGTGTACCATGATGAAAGCGAAGTACCCAACCGCTGGTTGTTCGCGACCAAAGAGAGTTTCTGCGTGTATTAGTGTTAGTCTGCCGATCGCAACAGACGAGTAAAACCCTCTTGGTCAAAGTGTCTATCAGTGGTCAAGGCTTCCAGAATACCTCGATCGCGCATCAACACAAAAATTATACCCTTATACAGAGAATAAGTTCGATCATTTCGCTAGACCTTCCTGTTTGATTTCGTATCCCAATAGTCTAGAGAAGTAATCGAAAGTTTCTTGATGTCTGTCATACATATGTATGACCGAAGCCAATTTCCCATCTACAGTGAATACTCCATCAGGACAAACTTTAAAGCGATTCAAGGATTCGCCAGCAATTGTTAGTACAGGGCCTACGGCATTTTCATGAACTTCAAACGGAATATTATTAAACCCATCAGTATAGAAAAGATGATTAAAGACTGATTGCTCGATACCAATAAAGGGAGTTTTCAAAATTTCTGCACATAGAACTTCAAGGAAAGCATCGACTCCCTTGGAGCTTCCCATAATTGTGCCAATGCAAATAGCTGGTTTGCCTACCACCTTTTGCAAAGCCTTGGAACCGTAGCTATCGCCATACCACTTTGTATCCCAGTAATCGTCACCTCCATATTGGACATCCTGCTTAAAAAAGTGTAATTCTGAGGAATCTACCTCATCAAAAAAGGGTGACTGAAAAGCTACATCTTTTACATCTGACATAAAGACTTTCTTATACTGTGGATTCGTTTTTAGGAAGTCTCTGTAACTGAACCACCGGACAAAATGAGGATGATGCCATAGCTTCAATAGTTGAACGTACATTTCGTAAAATATAACTCTTAATGACGGTATATTTTGAGTTGATAGTGCTAGCCATTTTGTTGGGTAGAGTATACTTCTATTTAGAAGCTTCGAGAACTTATTTACACTAAAGGAATAGGTATTTGGAGTGTATGAAAATGTTACCGAATACTCTTTGGCTATTTGACAAAGCTGATTGTTAACATTATTCGTGCAGATTACTAAGTCGCATACTTGAGGAGCATAAACGCTACGAAGAGTTTTTGCAAATACCTCTAGTCTCTCTGGATTTAGATTAGTTGCAAATCCAAGGACAACATTCTCAATTTGGTAATCAGACATAGTTATAATCCTTCCTCAAAACAGATAAAACCTAACTATAGCAGCCCTAAATCAGTCGAAAAATTGATGGATGCCAGAACCTTTGGAGTGTAAGCGTTTTACTAGCGTATAATGCCAGCAAATCATTTAGGATTGGTATATCTAATATTACAGGCCGTTTAGGCTGATTGTCAAGTTTCTGGCTAAACACCCTATATGGGTTCAAAAGCCGAAAGTTTATGCCTAAAATCCCTATTTTATCTGATTAGACCGAAAGTTTCTGCCCAATCACCCAAATCGTGGTGTTATGTGGAAAATTTCGGGCATTATTATTTAGACCTGCACGCGATCGAGTGCGGGTCAAGCATTAGTCGTAGGGAGTGATTAGTCCGCTCGATCGCTAGCAAGCAACATCAAGTCAGCGCCGATCGCAATCTATTAGGTGATGGATTAATCGTCACACCCACGCTGAGGATCGCAAATTAAATAATTTACACAAGTTTGTGGGATGGGCGGGAGAGCCCGTTCTTTCTGGACGGGCTCTTCTGGCCCATCCCACAAGAATCATCAAATTATAAGTTATTTAATTCTCATTCCTTAGTGCGTCTAAATTAGGCATTCTCACTGTTTTTGAATCAGGATTACTCCAATCAGCAATAATGCAGTTCCTAAGATGCGAGACACGCTGAGAGAAATCTGGGTAACACCAAATGCGCCAGTAGAATCCAAGACAAGTGCCGCAATCATCTGTCCGGCAATCACCAATGAAAAAACCACCGCCACACCTAATTTCGGGATTGCGATCAATGATGCAACAAGATAGTATGCTGCAAAAACCCCACCGAACCAGGCCCATTGTGGAAGAGAATTGAATGCGGGAATGGAGCCCCGATTAGTCGCTCCGCTGGCCCACACTAAAGCGAGTGAAAGCAGAGTTACGAATACTGAGATCATTGTAGTGAGAACCGGAGAGCCGGTTGACGATCGCAAACGCGCATTCCAAGCCATGTGGTGGTAGTGTGTCAGCATCATTTTGCGATCGTCTGCGTTCATAAGACAGTGACTTTTGTAATGAGATGCCGTGTTGTGTTATATCACCACAAGCCATAACTCTTCGTGAACTCCAACGAAATGTCTGGGAGATTGCGAGGCATATCATCCCATGTATTCTGTCCTTGTAATGCTTCTATAACGACTTGAAGTGGCTTTGAGAATATGGCTGGAAAATCCGCCTCTTATGGAAACTGAATCTTAAACGCTAACTGTTCCTGAGGTGGAGTGAATTGAGCGTTGACTCCTTCTTTATTACCTCTGGCATCAACCCGATACCAGCCAACTTCAGGTAAATGGATAGCATTGAAACCGTGCAAGCAGTAAGGCGCACCTCGATCGTCAATACTCAACCGCTGGTAACAAAGACCGGCCGGAATGTCATTTGCTCTTAGTAACGCTGCTAACAAGTGACTTTTCGCATAACAATAACCTGTTTTGTGCTGAAGAACATCGGAAGCTCGACAGGTAACAGGACTCATTTGATAGTCATAACTGTGACGAATTTCATCTCGAACCCACTCAAAACACGCTTTGGCGATCGCCGTTGGTGTCTCATGTCCCGATGCGATTTGTTTAGCACATTCCATAATTTTGGGATGTTGCCAATCAATAAATTCACTCACTCACTTTTAAGTATTCTTCCATTTCCATGACTATTACTCTATTAACAGGACTCAGCACGAATGACTTCCTTTAATGCCTCATCAATCACTGCATCACTGACACCTCGACGCTTCAAACTTGCGACTAGGGCTGTCACTGTCTCGCTCTCAAATCGTTCTAAATCAACGCGCAAACCTTGACCAATATAAGCACGAATTAATGGCTGATAACCCGAAAAACCCAACAATGGTGCAACTTTCTTCAGGTCTTCCACAACATCTTCGGGCATACGGATAGTCACGCTAGTCATTGGACGGTTTCGGTCTAATCGTTGCTTTAATGCTTCAACCTTCATACTCTGCTCTCTCCTGACGAGTTGCTTTACGTGCTGAAATAATCCGAATGACATTCTCTTCACGCTCAATGTGAACCACATACAATAGATTCCACCGACTATCTAGCCCAATCACAGCATCACGCGCTTCGTCATTGCGGCTGGCATCAACGACAACTAGAAATGGGTCAAAGAAGGATTCAGCAGCTTGTTGAAAAGTAATCCCATCATGATTTAGGGGATTAATCCGCGCTTTTCCGTCATCCCATACAAAGGTAATGCCATTGAGCACGAAGTATACATTCATACTCCTTAGTATAGGTAAAATGTATTTACAATGTCAATACGTTATCATAGTACGGTCTGGTGCAGTGATTTCTTAGACCATATTTACTTTGCGGAGTTCTACGTTGCCTCCTTCAAAGACTTGAACCACGATCGGCATTGGCGATTCCTGGGATCGTACAGATGTCTTGGTTCGTCCACCGAATCGGTTAGGATGTATCCGTTCAACCTTAAACAATTGAGAAATAATGGCTCGGATCAACATTTCTGCTGACCCCAATGCACAGGGTACGGATAGTGATGATGTTATCACTGACACTGATAATGGTCGTCGCACCTTTGGCCTCGGTGGCAATGACTTCATCAATGGCTTTGGTGGCAATGATGAGCTGTTCGGGAATCTTGGCCGTGACACGCTACGGGGCGGGGCAGGTTCCGATACGATCTATGGTGGCCAAGATGGAGATGAGCTCTCCGGGGGATTGGATAACGACTTGATTTTCGGCAATCTTGGCACAGACGATCTGACTGGCGATCGAGGTGACGATCGAATGTTTGGCGGACGAGACAACGATCGGATCTCTGGAGGTGATGGAGACGATTTCTTGTCTGGTGATGGGGGGTTTGACATTTTGACAGGTGGCCCCGGACGAGACACCTTTGTGGTTCAAAATGAGCTAGCTACCAACTCTTTCGATCACTTATTTGACTTCGTTCTCGGTGAAGACAAGATTGCTCTTGGCGGTGGTTTATCGTTCAACGACCTACAAATCTCAACTATACCAAGAGAGGTTGCTAATAATCGGGCAAATAATGATTTACTTGACAGACAGTTTGCTCCGTGGTCAGGAGCAATCGCTATTAACAATGATCGCGATCTACTGATTACACTCAGATCAACGGGGCGGACGATCGCTCGTGTGAATAATCTACAAACAGGACAATCTCAAATTACACCAGCCAGCCTGACAGCAGAAAATTTCATCAGTATTTAGGACTTGGTTGCTCATCTACTTAGGAACTTATCCGCTGGGATAAACAACCCGGTTTCGTCAATATCTCTTGATTTGATGTAGGGTTTTGATCGGAAACCGGGTTGTTTGCGGCATATTCTTGAATCTCTGCACCGATGTCATATCAATTCCGGTTGCACCGATGTCATATCAATTCCGGTTACACCGGAATGATAAGAGGAGACGGCTTGGCCTTAGTCCCTACCGTGATTAATTGTAGGGACTAAGGCCAAGCCGTCTCCTCATTTCGACTAAAATCATACTCCGTTTCCATGACTATTCCTATTCCTCTCCCTCTTCTTTTCCATCCTCTGTGCTCTCTGTGTCCTCTGCGGTTCCTTCACTCTTTCCCGCATTAACCTCAATCTTTTGCTGATGACGTTCCGACGCAGTTGTTTGCAGCATTTTCAATTTTTCTGGGTCGGAATCCGATCGCCAAAACAAGCGATGACCCTTGATTTTGACGCAACTTTCCTCCAAACTGTTCAGCAATTCCCGCTCCTTAAATCCACCGGACTTATCAAAAATTCCCAACTTTTCCTCTTGGCGACTGAGCTTCGCAAACTTCTGATAATGCGGATAACTAGATGATACAAAAGCTTCTTTTCTAACTAAAATTGGCGGATTAGACAAATTAGAATAGTCTTGATAGCCGACAGAAAGACCGCGCAAATTGATGTGCATGGAAGTGTGAAGAACTGGATGTGGATCGGTATCAAAATCGGGATAAAATAAATAGGAAATTTTCGGTTTATTAGCATAAAATTTGATGATTGTCGCGCCGTCAAGTCTGCCGATTGTCCGGTTGGCACAGCCTTCGTAGAGTCGCAATAAAGGGTCTAGTTCTTCTAATGCAGAGACGTGAACCGAAAGGGAACCGTGTTGTTTGTAGCCGATCGCACTATCCTCGCAACAGTCCGCCACAATATCCGGTTTGCTCAGGCTATATAGCATTAAATCTGCCAAAGTGCAAGCCCTGTGATAACTGTCAAACAAACCCTTGATGTCATTGCGGATTTGAGCCGGAAGCCGCCGCATCGGAGGGCGATCGCCTAAACCGTTGAGAGCGAGATATACTAGCAAATCCTGGCGGCGCTTGTCGGCGATAGTCTCCCAATCATCCGCATCCGTTGCTTGCAAAATCACCCGCCAAGCGCGGTTAAAACTGTGAAATTCTTCCTTGATTGGCGCTTCTTCGGCTAATTCGCCCTTCACCGGGAGGCGGCCGCGATCGCTCACAAACGCCATCAAAGGAGCCAGCATTTCCTCGTAATCCTCAAAGCGCTTGACTTGCGATCGCACTCTGGGAGTCGATAAGCGCGATCGAAACCGAGAAGCCCGAAAACCCTCACCCTCCGCCGCATCCCGAAACACAAAATAGATCCCCAAAGCCACAGGAATCGCATCAACATTCAAAACTTGATCGATATAAACCTTCAACTCTTCCTGCTCGTAATACTTCTGAAAAGTATTGCGAGAAGTGATCACCCCATCCCCGTAAGCAATTTGACCTCTATCGCCATCATCAATCAAAACCTGAGCCGCCACCACCAATAAATTCTTAGTTAATTCCCAAGCATTTAGCAAAGATTCTCGGCGTTCCGCCAAAGATTCAATCACATTAATTACATAACCAATATTCACAATATCCGCACCAATTTGCGGAGTATCCGGCTGATAGTATGGGTCCCAACCCGCAGCAACATAACCCTCTTGGGCAATATATTTAACATCGCCACCGTAGCCACAGCCGTAATCAAAAAAAGTCATTCCATCAACAAACAAATCAGATTCCAAAACTAGACGCACAGGTTTAGAAATAGAGTTGCGTACCATCGCAGCTTTGTGCCGCTCAATCTTGGGAATTGATAACTCGCTATTCTCCTGTTTCAAACGCTCGACAACAGCATGATCGTGGATTTCAACACCGCAATATCCCAAATATTTAAGCCAACCATCGCGAGTGCCGATCGCGCTTGTATTGTCCAGCAGTCCCCATCCTTCCTCGCAGCGAGTCAGTCGAGCAAACTTCTCGTAATTGGGATAATCCGGTGTCACAAAAGTTTCTTTGCGGTGCAAAACCGGGGGATTTTCACTGTTGCTGTAATCGAAATATTTAATTTCCGCTGTTTCCAGATTAATTTGGATGCTGGTTTGTAAAGCAGGGTGAGCGTCTGTATCGAAATCGGGGTAAAAAAGATAAGATATTTTAGGTTGATTGAGGGAAAACTTAACTAAAGTTGCTTCATCAATATTTTCGAGATGGCGTCTGGCACAATTTTCGTAAATTACCAAGACAGGATTGAGTGCTGACAATGCCGAAACGTGAACGTAAAAAGCCGTTGGTAATTTTTTGCCTATTTTGCTTTCCCGACAGCACCGAGCTATTTTGGCCACCAGACTATCAACAGAAAATTCATTGATTTCTTCGGGCGCACATGGCACAGCATTTACATAACTTTCCCCAGCAAGAGGATTGTTTTCATGTAATAAAACTTCCCGAGCAAAAGCCATCAAAGGCGTTAGAATTTCTCCATTATTTTCTAATGGTTCGCTATGTGAAACAGGGTTTGTATCGGTATCGTAAGTCATAGGTTAACTCATCGATTTTTTCTTAAAGACTGGGCGGTTGAAACCGCGTCTATACAGACAAAACCCGGATGGTGCGCGGGTTGAAGATAATTAGACCGTGCGGTTAAAATTACCTTGTTTTCTTGAGTCAGCCGAGGTGTTCGGCGAGCGAAGTCGAGTCGCGGACATCGTTTGTTTGGCGTGCGATTTTAATCGCCGACTATAATTGCCGACGTATCTAACAACTTAAATATTAACCAAACATTCGAGTTTCCACAAACTCTTGAACTCTGGCTAAATGACTGGACAAACTCGCTAATATGCTTTCAACCCTCTCAATAGTTGACAATCCCGAAGCTGGCGGTTGAGATTGAAAGCCTCGCGCCTGATGCTCCAATTGTGCTGCTAAATCCGACATCTGAGCAACTCCCACATTTGCAGAAGTTCCCTTGAGACGGTGAGCTTGATATTCCACAGTTGACCAATCTTTAGCTTCTGCGGCTATTTTGGCAGCAGCCACATCAGCTTGTGCGTTTCCCACAAATGCTTGCAAGAGTCGCTCGGGCAATTTGACATTAACCTGTCCGAGTTGCTGCAATCTGCTTTGGTCGAACAGTCCGTCGCAGTCTGCGTGTTCCCAAGCTTGCAGTTCGTGAAGCGAAGCTATCCCGCAGGGAATCGCCCTTGGTGCCGGCACAGCCACAGGCATTGCTGCTTCCAAAACTTCTGGATAATTTGTTTCTAATTGAGGATTTTGTACCAAATTAATACCTTTAACTCCATACTTATTTTTAAACTCAACATTTTGGGATTCATATTTTTTCAGCGCCACGGCCAAAGTATCTAAATCTACAGGTTTGCTGAGATAATCATCCATCCCCGCCGCCAGACACTTTTCTCGTTCTCCCGGCATAGCGTGAGCCGTTAAAGCAATCACAAAAGTATGCCGATCGCCCTTTTCTCGCTCCCTTAACTTTTTTGTCGTTTCATAACCGTCAAGTATTGGCATTTGACAGTCCATCAACACCAAATTATAGCTTTTTTGTGCCAGCAAGTCTAGCGCTTCTTGACCGTTGGAGGCGCAGTCAGCATGATAGCCTAAAGCTGTCAACTGTTCGACAATAACTTGTTGATTGATCGGGTGGTTTTCCGCCAGCAATATTCTCAGAGATGAGGGTGAATTGGAAGTAACATATCGAGAATTAACTCCTAGCAATTTGCAAGTATTAGCAGCCTCCAAGCTGTCAAACTCTCCCGTTCCCTTAACCGATGCCAGCAAAGCTTCAAGCAAGCGGGAAGGCCGCACCGGCTCGATTAAATAGCCGCTAAAACCATGACAGCAAAGTGCTTCAGCTTTTCGCTGTTCCCGCAAAGCAGTCATGGCGATTAACGAGGCAAATGTCGAGGTCGATCGCACTTTCCGGGCAAATTCCTCAGCATCCAAATCCGGCATTTGCAAGTCCACCAGCACCGCATCGCAGCTTTTTTCGCCTTCCTCTGAATGCCCAGAAATGCTACTATTGGCATTTTTCAACCAAGTCAAAGCAGCAGCAGCGCTTTCTGCTTCGTAGCAGCGGGCGCCCCACCTTTGAGCGAGCGATCGCACCGCCGCCCTCTTCAAAGCGCTTCCCGAGACTACTAACAGCTTCTTAAGAGCAAGTTCGGCAGTCTGAGGCTCAACTTGCAACTGTTTTTCCAAAGGTACAGCAAACCAAAATGTCGAACCGTTGCCGAGAAAACTGCGAATCCCAATGGCACCTCCCATCATTTCGACTAACTGCTTGCAAATAGCCAAACCCAAACCCGTCCCGCCGTAAGCCCTAGTTGGAGAAGCGTCTACCTGAGAAAAAGATTGGAACAGTTTTGTCTGCCCTTCCGGCGAAATTCCAATGCCAGTATCGCGCACCGAAAATAGCAAATTTTCTCCTTGTCTGCCGTCTGCAAATCGGTTGCTCCGTTTCACCGTCACGTGAACTAAGACTTGGCCGCGATCGGTAAATTTGATCGCATTTACCGTCAAATTGAGCAATATTTGCTTCAACCTGCCCGAGTCGCCCACCAACTTTTTAGGCACCGCACTGTCAATTAAAAAATCCAATTCAAGACTTTTTTCCTCAGCCAAAGGTGCCACCATTTCTATCACCGATTCCAGGCAGCTATCCAAATCAAAATCTGCCTTTTCCAGCCGCATTTCTCCGGCTTCTATCTTAGAAAAATCGAGGATATCATTAATCACGCTCAGCAAATGTTCGGCACTGCGGAAAATAGTCTGAGCCGACTCCCGCTGTTTTGGTTCCAGAGGAGCGCGCAGCAGCAATTGAGCCATGCCCAAAACGCCATTCATCGGAGTGCGAATTTCGTGACTCATGTTCGCCAAAAACTGCGACTTTACCCGGCTCGCTTCTAGGGCAGTTTCCCGCGCTTCCACCAACTCATTAATCTTGTCGGCTACCATTACCATTCCCCCCACTTGGCCGTCGGGATTGTACCAAGGGTGAGCTGCCCAGCGCAGGTATATAACAGAGCCGTCTGCTCGTTCCCAAGCATCTTCGCTCACAGAAATTACCTCACCCTTTAACACTTCTTGATACATCATTTTCCAGCGATTTGGCGTATCTGGAAACAATTCGTAATGACTGAGATTTGTCAGGGACTGCCACTCAAAATTAAATTGAGTCAGCCATTGGTGAGAGTTAGCTAAATAGCGCATTTGGGTATCGAACATCGCCATTGCTACCGGCACGCAGGTAATAATTTGTTTCAGTTGCTGCCGTTCTCTTTCTAGGGCGTCTTCGGCTTGTTTGCGATCGGTAATATCGCTAATCATGCCGGCCATCCGCAGCGCTTTTCCTTGGGAATTTCGCTGGGCTTTGCCCTGGGAAGTGCAGTAGCGGTAAGCTCCTGAGGAGTGCAGCAGCCGGAATTCTACATTGTAGTCGATCGCTTGTTCTAGATGAGCTGCGATCGCCCGGACGATGCCGTCCTTGTCATCGGGGTGCAGGCGGCTGTAGAGAGCATCCATCGTGCTGCCAAATTGCTCTCGCGGCAAACCGATAATTTCCAAAAGGCGATCGTTCCAATAAACCTCATTTTTACTTAAATCCCAATCCCAAATTCCGTCATTTACACCCTCTAAAACTAACCTGTACCTTTCCTCGCTTTCCTTAAGTTGTTGACTGGCATGAAACGCCTGAGATTCGGCGCGGTAAACGCGAAGGGCATTCTCCAAACTGCGCGACAAACTCTCAGCAGACATCTTGCCTTTAGCGATATAATCAGAAGCTCCCGCCTTCATCAATTCCACAGCAATTTGTTCGTCGCCTTGCCCGGTAAGTACAATTAACGGAACTTTCAGCCCAGATTCCCGTACATTTTTTACCAAAGTCAGTCCGTCTCCGTCTGGCAAGCGGTAGTCTAGGAATACGCAGTCAAATTTGCAGTCAAATATCTGATTTAATAGCAGCGAATTTTCGGTTTCCTCAACCTCGCTTAACTTTTGAGATTTATCTGGATGCGAGAGTTTCGCCGCTGCTATACTAGAACTTTTGCTCACCAATAATTTTGCCAGAGCATCGGCGCAGTCTTCGGCTTCAGTAACTTCTACCGAAACCCGAGCAGACTTGAGCGAGCGTTTGACCGCCATGCGATCGACTTCATCGTCATCAACTATCAGAATTTTGATAAGTTTGTCCATAACAACCGAATTGTGGGATTACTACGAAAAAGAGGCGGCATACAAAAATCAATAAAAATAAATCCACCTCTGAAAAAACAACAGCAACATTGAAGATTTTCTATTAAACTTTTTCTAAATTAGGGAATTTCGCTCAGCATCCAGTATTTGTTGAGGGTAGCCATAACTTCGACAAAATTAGAAAAAGTTACTGGTTTAAGAATATAACCCGCGACATTTAAATTATAAGCTTCTACCTTATCTCTATCTTCATTAGAAGTAGTGAGGACGATCACTGGAATCGACTTCAACTTTTCATCCAGCCGCAATTCTCGCAAAAACTCGATGCCGTTCATTCTCGGCATATTCAAGTCGAGCAAAATCAATCGGCGTGCTTGAGGCATTGCAGGCTCTGTTTTGCTTTCTTGGCGCAATATATGCAGAGCTTCTAATCCGTTTGCAGCCAAGTAGAGGGGGTTAACAATGTTATTTTTTTTGAACGCTCGCCGGACGTTCATCACATCCACCTCATCATCTTCTACCAAGAGGATATGAATTTTTTTGTCTTCCATAAATCAGCCATTTTACAGATGTTTTTTAAGCGCCAGTCTGTATGGTGAGCTTCATTCAGCACCGATCGCGAACCCAGCAGGTCTAATCTCTATTGTGCTTTGTCAAGAATCATTTATGCCTGGGCCGATCGCAGTATATATCTGGAGGCTTCCACAGTTGACAGTTGACAGTTGACAGTTGACCCCCAGAGAGCGACCTCTACGCAGAAGTCCGAGGATTGAAGTAATGAATAGTCTGATTTTAATTTCTCCCTACAAGGGTTCCGGCTTTAATCCAATTCTTTCTGGTAACAATACTTCGGACAGTTTTAGATCTAGTCGAGCCTCCGAAACCCTTACTGACCATATGCTGGACTATTTTTTCAATGTTTAAGTTCAGCCCTAAGTTTCAGAAAATGCGTAAAAATGGCAGGGCTTACTCGCTCTCGGCTTACACGGCCGTTAAAAAACTGTCCGAAGTATTGTGGTAAGTAAGCTCTAAACCTATACACGATCGGGCATTCCCTATCTAAAATCTCACATCTAAAATGGTATAATTTGCGATCGAGCTACGGTAAAATCTCAAACTCATCTATATTATTAATCGCCATGTCAGCCGATCGCAAACTCTACGAAGGCAAAGCCAAAATCCTGTACTCCACCGAAGACAGCGAAATCTTGCTGACCCACTTCAAAGACGACGCCACAGCCTTTAACGCCCAAAAACGCGGCAGCATCGCCGGCAAAGGCGAAATTAACTGCGCCATATCCGCCCACCTGTTTCGGATGCTAGAAGCCAAAGGCATTCCCACCCACTTCATCGACACGCCCGCCCCCAACCAAATGCGAGTCTGCCGCGTCGGCATCTTGCCCTTAGAAGTCGTCGTCAGAAACATTGCCGCCGGTAGTCTTTGCAAACAAACGGGAATCGCCCTCGGTACAATTATCAATCCGCCGCTGGTGGAATTTTATTACAAAAACGACGATCTGGGAGACCCGCTGCTAACCCGCGGCAGATTGCAGTTAATGCAGCTAGCTACCCCCGAACAAGTAAAGCAACTGTCGATCGCCGCCCGTGAAATTAACGAAATACTCAAAGAATTTTTTACCCTGTGCGGCATCACCCTGGTAGACTTCAAACTGGAATTTGGTATCGACCAACATCAAAATCTGATCCTCGCCGACGAAATCAGTCCCGACACTTGTCGCCTCTGGGACAACGCAGAAACTGACCCCGACGCGCGCGTGATGGACAAAGACAGATTCCGCCGCGACTTGGGCTCGGTAGAAAGCGCTTACCAGCAAGTTCTCCAGCGGGTTCTAGCTCAGAAAGTATAGAGGCTTGAAATGCGCTAGAATTGCACAGTTTGTACCCCTTCTGCCTTTAATGTCAGCAATCAGCCGTGAACAGTCATCAATTAAGTAAGTAGTAGTTCCGAATTAATTACACGAAATTTCGACTGAAACTCTTGCCTAGTAAGGAGTCTTTATGTAATTATTTTTGTGTGGTTATTTAGCGGTCAGTCGATTTTAAATTTTAGATTTACTTCACAAATGAATCTGGGAGGTTGAACTCTTAGTCTAAAATTTGGGGAACACTACGACAGCCCAGCGGGGGATAGATAAACAGTTGACAGTTGACAGTTGACAGTTGACAGTTAACTAATGACTCATGACTAATGCGACCTCTTGCAAAAATCGGAAAACACCCTGAAATCATCTGCGTTTATCTGTGTTTATCTGTCTGACATCTGCGGTTGAAGGATCGCTCAAAGACTTATGGAAGAGGTCTAATGACTAATGACTAATGCCCAATGCCCAATGACTAATGACTGATGACTAATGACTAATGACTAATGACTAATGACTGATGACTAAATAATGTCGTGTGTGCGATCGCCCAAAAGAGTGAACAAAAATGCGTTTATCTGCTGTATTGGTGGCAGTTTTTACTGTCTCAGCAACCTTCGGATTATCAAATTCGGCAAGTGGTCAAACATCCTACTCTGAATCAACAGAGGAAGCTTTGGCTGCCGTTCCTTCCGCCCCGTCGATCGAATTACCCGATCGCCCCGTTCCAGAATTAACCCAAAATTCTCCTCAAAACCGCACAGCCGCTAACAGCAGCCCAGCGGCAGCCCTAAAAATAGCGGCGGCCCCTCGCAGAGGAGAAGACGATCGCGAACCCCCAAACCGAGTCACAGACCCAGTAACCCCGGTTTCGCCCGCACAGGTGCAACTCAAACCCGAGATTGCATCCAATCCCGTCGCCTCTAGCAGCCAAAATGCCCTGCCAGAGGCACAAGTGGCTAGCCCGCTCCCCCCCTCGGAGACGGGTGTTTCGCCCACCTGGGTTGCCGTAGAGCCTCGGAAACAGGACGAATCAGGGGCGATCGTCCAAGACCTCCAAGTTTCTCCTAAACCAGCCCAGGATGAATCAGGGGCGATCGTCCAAAACGCCCAAATTCCCCCCAGACCGGCCCCGGCTAGACCGGCCCCGACCAGACCGGCCCCGACCAGACCGCCGGCTAACACCCTTCCGACATTGCCCTCGGGCCCAGGAACACCGCAGCCCAGACCAGCCCCCGCACCAGCCGGGGCAGCAGAACCGCAAGTGCTAGTTGCCGAAGTTACCGTTACCGGGGCAACCGGAGACCTGGCAAGCGAGATTTACCGAGTCATCAGCACCCAACCGGGACGCACGACCAACCGCAGCCAACTGCAACAAGACATCAACGCCATTTTTGCCACCGGCTTTTTCAGAAACGTGCGTGCAGTCCCGGAAGACACCCCCTTAGGCGTGCGGGTGAGTTTTATCGTGCAGCCAAATCCGGTGCTGCGGGGAGTGACAATCACCGGTCAGCAAGTGCTGCCCCAAAGCGTAATTGACGATAGCTTCCGCGATCAGTACGGCAAAATTCTCAACCTCCGCCGCTTTGAGGAGGGAGTGAAAAAAATTAATGCCTGGTATCAAGAAAACGGCTATGTTTTGGGCCAAATTACTGATGCGCCACAAGTAGCAGACGACGGCACTGTCACCTTGGTAGTGGCAGAAGGCCAGATCGAATCCGTTGATGTCCGCTTCCTGAACAAGGAAGGAGAGGCAACGGATGCGACCGGTCAGACGATCGGAGGTAACACCCGCCGCTATGTGATCACCCGTGAAGTACAACTCAAGCCCGGAGATATCTTTAACCGCACCAAGGCGGAAAGAGATTTGAGGCGAGTGTTTGGTTTGGGGATTTTTGAAGACGTGCGGCTTGCTTTGGAACCGGGAACGACTGACCCCCGCAAGGCAAGGGTAATTGTCAACGTCATTGAGAAAAATACAGGTTCTCTGGCTGCGGGTGCGGGTTTGAGTTCCGCGACGGGTTTGTTCGGTACGGTGAGTTACCAGCAGCAAAACTTGAACGGTAGGAACCAAAAATTGGGGGCTGAAGTACAAATCGGGGAACGCCAAACCCTGTTTGACTTGAGTTTTACCGATCCCTGGATTGCGGGCGATCCTTACCGAACTTCTTTCACGGCTAATATTTTTAGAAGGCGATCGATCAGCGTGATTTTTGACGGCGGCGAGAGGGAAGTCAGATTGGCAAATGACGATCGACCCCGCATCGTCCGCACCGGTGGCGGCATCAATTTTACCCGTCCCTTGTCGCGCGATCCTTTTGCAGATTCTGAGTGGACAGCTTCACTCGGTTTGCAATACCAGCGAGTCTCAATTACCGATCGCAAAGGCCGGCGCGAATCCGAGGACGCACTCGGCAACCAGCTAAGTTTTAGCAACTCTGGTTCCGATGACTTGACAACCATTCAAGCAGGTGCTGTGCGCGATCGGCGCAACGACCCACTCCGCCCCACCAGCGGTTCCCTGCTCAGATTTGGCATGGAACAATCGATTCCTGTAGGTTCCGGCAGCATCCTGCTCAACCGCCTGCGTGCCAGCTACAGCTTTTATCTACCAGTCAAGTACACAAACTTTACCCCCGGCCCCCAAACCCTGGCATTTAGCTTCAAAGCCGGCACCGTATTCGGAGATTTGCCTCCCTACGAAGCCTTTGCCTTAGGTGGCGCCAACTCTGTGCGCGGATACAACGAAGGCGAAATCGGAGCCGGCCGCAGCTTCCTAGAAGGCAGCGTGGAGTACCGTTTCCCGATTATTTCGTTTATCGGCGGAGCGCTATTTTTGGATGCAGGCACCGATTTGGGCACGGGCAAAGATGTCCCCGGCGACCCGGCTGGTGTTCGCAGAAAGCCCGGTAGCGGTTACGGTTACGGCCTCGGCGTGCGGATTCAATCTCCTTTAGGCCCGATCCGGATCGATTACGGTATCAACGACACTGGTGATAATCAAATTCACTTTGGGATTGGCGAGCGATTCTAATTGAAGAGTCATTAGTCAGTAGTCATTAGTCATTAGTTAGGGGTAATGGGTAATTGGTAATTGGTAATTGGTAATTGGTAATTGGGGAAAAGGTAATTGGTAATTGGTAATTGGTAATCGCTAATTACTGATTCTCCCTCTCTCCCCCTCTTCCTTCTTCCCTCTTCCTTCTTCCCTCTTCCTTCTTCCCTCTTCCTTCTTCCTTCTTCCTTCTTCCTTCTTCCTTCTTCCATGACTCAAAGTACCTTAAAATCTAAATTTGAAGTGTCGGGAATTGGTTTGCACAGCGGCGAACAAACTCGCGTCCGAGTCTTGCCCGCTGCGGTTGGAGAAGGCCGCTATTTTGTCAGAATTGACTTGCCCGGTGCTCCGATAATTCCGGCAACAATTGAGGCGGTTTGTCAGACTGCACTTTCTACTGAATTGGCTGGTGCGACAGGTGATCAAATTCGCACTGTAGAGCATCTATTAGGCGCTTTGGTGGGGATGGGAACGGATAATGCTCGAATTGAGGTTGATGGGCCAGAAGTACCGCTGCTGGACGGTTCGGCTCTGGTTTGGGTAGAGGCGATCGCCCATAGTGGCCTAATTCCTCAAGAATGCCAGGAAGAGCCAAATCCCTCATTCGTCCTGACTGAGCCGATTTGGGTGCGTCACGGGGATGCTTTTGTCGCCGCCCTACCGTCGGCTCAAACTCGGTTTAGTTACGGAATTGATTTTGAGGAACAGGCGATCGGCAATCAATGGTACAGTTGGTCGCCAGAGGTAGAAAGTTTTGCCAGCGCGATCGCCCCAGCCCGCACTTTTGGACTTGCCCGCCAAGTTGAACAATTGCGACAAGCAGGTTTGATCAAAGGTGGTACCCTAGAGAACGCCCTAGTTTGCGATCGATCCGGCTGGCTCAACCCGCCCTTGAGATTTGCCAACGAACCAGTGCGGCATAAAATCTTAGACTTAGTAGGCGACCTCAGCCTGCTGGGAACTTTGCCAAAAGCTCATTACTTGGCTTACAAAGCCAGTCACAACCTCCACGTCCAACTTGCCAAAGCCCTGAACTCCCAAGCTTCAGCCGTGCTGGAGACAAGTTAGAAAAGGTTCCAGGCTATATACAGTTATAGTTTGCAGTTACAATTCACAACCAAAGACGCGATCCCTTGCGTTTATGTAGCAACGGCCAAGGCGCTTAGAACATTCTTAATTGCTGAAACCATTGCAGTGAATCTGTTCTCTTGCGGCGATAACTAAAGCCTTCCATCTTCCATCTTCCATCTTCCATCTTCCTTCTTCCTTCTTCCTTCTTCCATCTTCCTTCTTTCATACCACACTCAAAAGTCTTCAAGCAATGTCCACGCTGACTGAAGTTAACACCCTCAATACTGCTAATTCCGAATCCGTTTCCACAGAAAACGGTGAGAATTCTCCAGCGGTTAAATCTACTTTTACTCTCGAAGAAATCCAGAAAATATTGCCTCACCGCTATCCTTTTGCACTCGTAGACAGGATTGTTGATTACGTGCCGGGAGTGCGGGCTGTAGGAATTAAAAATGTGACTTTCAACGAACCACATTTTCAAGGGCATTTTCCCGGAAGACCGATTATGCCGGGTGTCTTAATTGTCGAAGCGATGGCTCAAGTTGGCGGTATGGTTCTCGGTCAGTTACCGGACATTGAGCAAGGATTGTGGATGTTTACCGGCATTGATAAAGTCAAATTCCGCCGTCAGGTTGTACCGGGCGATCGGTTGCTGATGACTGTAGAATTGCTCTGGGTAAAACGCCGCCGCTTCGGAAAAATGCAGGCGATTGCAGAAGTGGACGGGCAAAAAGTTTGTGAAGGAGAATTGACGTTTTCGATGGTAGATTAAATTGTTATTGGTTATTGGTTATTGGTTATTGGTTATTAGTTGTTGAGGAATTTTTATTTGTTCCTGATGACAACTGAAAACTGACAATTGACCAAAGAGCGAGACGCAAGCCCCTGGCTTTAGACATGGGGATAAGTCGGTAGCGGTTTCAACCGCCTTCTGTATTTAACAAAGCTTAATAAAGAA
>NZ_JAEQDE010000081.1:39848-76619 GCF_020737865.1 Microcoleus sp. PH2017_35_SFW_U_B | reverse complement strand
GCCAAAAAGAATGACCACTTTTGAGGTGCCAAGGTTTTCTTTTGTATGCTGAGTCCACGTTTGTCCAATTAATTGGCGATTAGAGGCGTAGCGATCGCATTAAGACCAAAGAAACCGGGTTTTTTACGTAATCTATAGCCTATAAGGCGTCTTTTCGTAAAAAAACCCGGTTTATGGCCACCGGTGCGTCCAGGACTGTAGAAGTAAAGATCGTGCACATTACTCTAAAACCGGATCGTAATCAATTCATTGAAGCGCAAGTCAAAAGCGGTAAATATTCTTCGGTGGATGAGGTAATTGCGGCGGCGCTGGAACTACTGTAGAAGCGAACACCCACAGAGCGATTGTTATCAAGAATGGGTTGAGGAAACTCGTCCAAAAGATAAGACGGCGGTTGAAACCTGTTGACCTCAAATTCGTATGTGGCGAAGCGCCCCTGGAATACGAATTCGAGGTAAAACTACACAAACGAATTCCACGCCAAGCGGAATGAAGAAAAAAACGCGGTTGAAACCGCCGGGTATTCAACCCGCGGAGGCGGGTTTTATTTGTATAGAAGCGGTTTCAACCGCCCGGTCTTCTTAAAAAATATTCCGTTATCGATCAAAACAGAAATTTTACTGCGCCTTGGGCGATGACTTGTGAGGGCTTACTACAGCTTTCGGAATATCCATCACGGGTGCATTCACCCCAAGCATCAAATCGTTGGGATTAACAATCTCTACTACAGGCTCGTTTAAAGCGACAATCAAACCGTCAGATTCAGGAAGAACGGGGGATGTAGCAAACTGGGGAGCAAACAATTGACGAGTGCCAGCGACACCAGCCACTGCTGCAATCAACAAAGCTGCGATCGCACCTCCACCCAAAACCCAAGTCCGTTTCGTCTGGCGTTTCTCGCGCTGCACAATCTTTGCCGCCAAATCCTGTGCAGATTGTTCCGCAGCAGGTACGGGCATTGACCCAAAAGCCTGTTGCATCATCATTAGTCGGGAGTACAAACGCTTCGTCGTGGGGTCGTTTGTCAGCAATTCCTCAACTTCCCGGCGTTCTGCCGCCGTCACTTCGCCATCGATGTAGGCACTCAACAATTCAAAGCGATCCCGCATCATAGTAGTTACATTCCCTTGGGGATAACTGTTGTTACCTTGACTTTGGGCGAGCGAATCCCCAATACCTTGATCATTCTGATTTTTATCCGATTCAAATTTAGAATTCATATTTCACACCACTTGTAAAATTAGCGGAAGCATCTGTTCGCTATTAGAATGATTTACTGCTTATTTATATTGTAAAATAGAAGCTTTGATGTCACAGCAAACTTCACCAAATCTTCTTAACCCGCCTCGGAAATCACCCTTGCTAATGACCGTCGAGATATTTTTGCAATTGTAACTGCAACCTTTGGCGAGCTCTAGCAATTCTTGACTTGACCGTTCCGAGAGAAACTCCGGTCATTTCCGCTATTTCTTCATAGGCTAAACCTTCAATTTCTCTCAACACAATTGTCGTGCGGAATACTTCCGGCAAATCTGCGATCGCCACTCGCAACTGATCGTAAAATTCTCTGGTTGTCAAATCTTCATCCGGCCCCGGACTGTCGGCCGGAAGTTCCCAATCAATCTCCCCATCTTCCAGAGCACGGGGTACGTCTAACGACAGCGGAGTTCGCACCCGCTTGCGCTTACGCAACTCATCGTAAAACAAATTAGTGGCGATGCGACTCAGCCAGCCCCGAAATTTAACTGGCTCTTGCAAGCGGTTAATATTGCGATAAACTCGAATCCAGACTTCCTGAGCCAAGTCTGCTCGGTCTTGCCAGTCAGGGGCTAGGTGATACAGAACCCTGTCTACGTGGGACTGATACCGCTTCAAAAGTTCTGAAAAGGCAGTGCTCTCAGGTCGATTTCCTTCCTGACACCGCAACACTAAGTCATAATTAGAGAGTTTTTCGGATGGCAATTGCACTCTTTCAACGGTCGCCACAACCGCAGACCAGGACACGGAAATAAATTCGCTCATGTGTGGAATTGGCTCATCGAACATTCCACTGTGTTTGACGCTGCCCGATCGCGATTGGTTCCTGGACTCGGAAACTGCGATCGACTTCTGACTAATGACCGGTAACTTCGCACGCTCCAATACTAACCCAACTGCTAGAACCATCGGCCCAATGTTCCTTTTTCCAAATCGGTACATTGTGTTTGAGCGTATCTATGGCGTACTGGCAAGCTGCAAAAGCCTCCCCTCGGTGGGGACAGCCCACAGCCACCAGCACACTGATTTCCCCCACCTGCAAGTGTCCGACGCGGTGGTGAATGACGACCCGATTGACATCGACCCACTGGCGGCGCATTTCAGTAGCGATTTGCTGGAATACTCGCACGGCCATCGGTTCGTAGGCTTGATATTCTAACGAAACTACAGCTTGACCGTCAGTTTGGTTGCGGACTGTACCGCTCATCATTACCACGGCTCCGTTCGCTGGGTCATCTGCCAAAGTGTAGATTTCCTCTACAGACAAAGGAGCTAAGGTAATGGCAAAACTGTCTTTACTATTCCGTTGAGGAATTGTGCCGATCGAAAGTGCAGCGCTATAGTTCATTGCGAAAGAAATGGTGCGGGAGAACTCGATCGATCTTGACACAAATCAAGTCGCGAGCGATCGATCTTGCATCTTTGTCATGGATACATAAAAGTCAATCTTTAGCAAGATGTCTATGGCCCCGAACGGCTGTAACAGTGCGATCGGGTCAATATAACTCGCCCGAACCAAATTCACACGGTGCTGGAATATGAATAGGAGACTTGTGCGATCGAACAGTCGATCGGGCTGTAGCAACTCAATCAGTAACCACACCAAAATAAGCAGTATCATGCCCAACTCGCTGCAAGCCATCTCCAACTCTAAGCGATGACTGCATTCCCTTTTGAATGACACAGTTAAGTTAAATTTAACCCCGATTGCGATCGGCGCAGTCCAAATTTTCAGCAGAAAATGTAAACTTTATTTATTTTTTGCTCCACCAAGCTACTTAAATGACATGATATACCTGTGCAGAGTTGAGCCAAAGCAAGCCTATACTCGGCAAAAGCAAGACGGTAACAACCTCTTGCGCCTGTTTTGACCAAAGAACAAGACGCAAACTCCGGAATACCGACACCGGGAAAATTCCGTTGCGGTTTCAACCGCCTTGAATATTTCTTTACACACTAATCGAAATAGTTGTGTTAAAGTCACCAAAGCAAGTAGGAGAAACCATCTACGTGTTGAAACATCCTAGTACGGAGAAATCCCGGCAACTGACATATCCGACGCCAGAAGATTCGGAATAGTTAAAGGGCAAATAATGGCAGGTTGTAGAGCGTAGTATATCTGTTGGCTAGCGATTGGCTAGCGATGGTCTGAAAGCGTCAAAAAACTATACGCAATGTTTGGAGAAATCTCAACTGAGCGGGTAGGGGCGACTTGATAGCCACGAGTAAAAATCCAGATTCGGATTTGTCAAGAATCCCTTCGCCTTTAGGCATGGGGAGTATAAAATGAGTCTGCACGAAAAAACGTTAATCACAATCACGAGGAAACTATGGAAGCACTAGCATTGAGCCACTCTTTTGTTGCTTATGAATCTCCAGAGTCCGAGCTCCAACTGGAATTGAAAATTCCTAAATCTGCCGTGGTAGGCGTTGCAGGTCTGGCAGTAGCCCTGTCTATTCTGAGTGTGAGTGGCGAAGCACAGGCAGGTTGCCACTACAAGCGCTGCGGCGGCGGTCGCAGCCATCACAGCTACGCCGAAGTTGCCACCAATGGTGGCAGACTGAATATCCGCCACCGGGCCAGTCGCTGTTCTCATATCATCGGCAAGTTACACAATGGAGACAATGTGAAATTGACCGGTCATTACAAGCACGGCTGGGCTAAACTTGCAGGTGGGGGCTGGGTTTCTACTGCGTGGCTTGACTAATTCTTAACTAGAGTAATTTACATTTCTAGAAAGAGTTTGAATCGTTACCAAGCTGGTTTTGGTAACGATTATTTTTCATGAGGCGCTGGACGGTAACAAATAATCGAAGATCCGAAGTTATAGCCTTTCTCAAAAAGATGAGGTATGACTGACAGCTTATATAAGCCTTAAACGTATAGGGTTCTCTTGGCAACAACGTCCGCGAATCTTTCGCTAGATCCGCTATATATCGTTAACAACTGACAACGTGAACTACCACACACTCACCCTCGATCGGGTAGAGTGTGGGCTTCTCCCTTCAACAACCACAGCCGCCACAGTAGTAGACTTACGCCCATACTGTTTTGGTCTTACATAGCCTTCAGGAGCAATAACGCTGGTTCCCAACGTCAGTACGCGCAAGCCTTCATTTTTGATATTTATCGCCGCGTTGATATCTCTGTCATGTCGCTGTTTACAGTGCGGGCAATCAAATGCACGCACAGACAGATCCATTTTTGGCAATGGCTTCAAGGTATTCGAGCAAAGATGAGTTGAGGCAAAAAATCGACCTATTTCTAGATAAATCTTGCCCACCATTTCGGCTTTGTACTTAAGCATAGTGCAGAACATTCCCCAGCCAGCATCGGATATTGCCTTGGCTAGGCAATGATTTTTTACCATGTTTCTCACTGCCAGATTTTCTACTACTATGACTTGGTTTTCGTCTACTATCCTGCGCGATAGTTTGTGTAGAAAATCCTCGCGGACTCTTTTGATTTTAGAATGAACCTTAGCTACCGCCAGCTTTGCTTTGCGACTTTTGTTAGTCGTCTTATCCTTTTTACGAGCTAGTTTTTTCTGCTTACGAGCTAGGTTCTTTTCATGTTTTTGGGTTGCTTTAGGATGTTGATATTTAGAGCCGTTAGATGTCACCGCAAAATCAGTTAGACCTAGATCTATCCCAATTATATTCCCATCACTACTGGATTCTGGCGATTCAGTCCCATCATCTAATAGCATCGAAGCAAAATATCTGCCGTCAGGATTTTTGGATAAAGTCACAGTTTTAACTTTGCCTTCAATATCCCGATGAACTATGGCTTTAACCACACCCAATTTACCAGGGAACTTAATCTCACGATCGCTCAAGATTTTAACGTTTTGAGGGTATTGAATAGATTGTTTTCCTTGGCGTTTCTTGAATGTTGGGTACAGGGATCGACCATCAAAAAAGTTGCCAAAAGCCACGCCCAGATTCAAAACTGACTGTTGAAGGCATTGTGAGTAACACTCAGACAACCACTCAAATTCAGCTTTCCACACAGGTATGGACTTCTTCATTGTCATAGCTGTAACGCCCTTACCAGTCTCTTGATAGGTCGCTGTCATCGTAGCCAAAGACTGATTCCAGACCCAACGAACACAACCAAAAGCTTGAGCCAGGTGTACTTGCTGGGCAACGGTAGGATAGATTCGGACTTTGACAGCTTTTAACACGAAACTTAGATTACTTCTTTGATTGCTCTAAGAATATTGTAGCTGAAAACATTGGCAAGTGCAAGGGATTTGTTCGCATCATCATACACCCGCGCATCTCCCGCAGGCTACGACAAGAGCGTCTTGTGAGCAGGTGCAATCGTCAGCTTACACAGCTTTCATCCCACGCCAACCCTCGATCGGGTATGGACGCGGGGATTCCCGCCTGTCTAGCTAAACTTTACCGCCACCGATCAAATACAGTAAGGCCATCCGCACCGCTACGCCGCTGGTAACTTGCTGAGAAATCAGGCTAAATTGCGGATCGTCCATCAAATCCGAGCTAATTTCCACGCCGCGGTTGACCGGGCCTGGGTGCAACACCTTCACATCCGGCTTGCATAGTTTCAGCCGATCGCGCGTAACTCCATACAAAGCATGATACTCTCGTAAACTCGGCAGCAAATGCTGGCTCATCCGTTCCTTTTGCAGCCGCAAAGTCATCACAAAATCAGCATCGACCAAAGCAGGTTCAAGCTGCCAGTGCAAAAATAACTTACCTTCCCTACCATTGCCACACTCAGCAAACAACAGCGGCAACAAAGTCGGCGGCCCGGCTAAATGAACCTCAGCCCCCGAAGCCGTTAAACTCCAAATATTAGACCTCGCTACCCGGGAATGCAAGATATCCCCCACCACAGCAATTTTTTTGCCCGCTAAAAGTTCCAGTCGCGGACGTTCGGCATCTAACAAAGAACAAATAGTAAATAAGTCTAGCAAACCTTGCGACGGGTGTTCGTGCTGGCCGTCTCCAGCATTGAGAACGCTGACTCTCGAACCCAAGCGATCCATTTCTGAAGCAATTGTACTGGGAACTCCAGCCTGTTCGTGCCGGATCACCATCAAATCCGTTCCCATCGCCAGATAAGTCTTAGCCGTATCCAGAATAGTCTCCCCCTTCGTCAGAGAAGAACTGCCTGGGGTAAAATTCAGCGTATCCGCCGACAGTCGCTTCGCCGCCAACTCAAAACTGTTGCGAGTCCGGGTTGAAGGTTCAAAAAACAAATTCGCGACCACTTGACCCTGTAGGGCGGGCACTTTCTTGGTGCGGCGGCCGAGCACCTCCCGAAAACTGGCGGCAGTTTGCAGCACCGTGTCGTATTCGTCGGAGGTAAAATCAGCCAGAGTGAGAATGTGTCGCCTTTTCCAAGTCATACAATTTTAGATTTGAGATTTGAGATTTGAGATTTGAGATTTAGGATGATGGGTTGGGAACTTACCAGAAAGAATTGGTTGAAAGCCCGCCCGCCTGCTCGGGAGAAATTAAAATCAGACTATTCATTACTCCAATCCTCGGACTTAAGGGTAGAGGTCGCTCTCCTTCGGTCAACTGTCAACTGTCAACTGTCAACTGTCAACTGTCAACTGTCAACTGTTGAATTGCACGCCTGTGTCGGGCGGTCTACAATGGTCGATCGACAGTCGCGGGGATGCCGATCAACAGTATCCAACAATTTTTGACCACCTTTGCCGTCAATAGAGTTATAATTAGTAGATGCCGGATCGGACTCCCCTCTCACAGCAAAGCCAGCGTTGAAGCTGAAACAAGTGCGGTGGAGTTTAGTTTTCTCGCCCGAAAGCGGAAATTAAGCTGTAGTAGCGCTCAAGCAGTAATTGCAGTTTCTCGGAACCTCAGCCTTGTCAAAAACCAGCCTTCAGCAGCCATTGCATCTGCTATTATGTGGAAATAATCAAGGAGGCAGACCTCCTACTGCCGATCGACAGCATATAGCGGGACATCCCAAAGATTATTAATTCTTTGCAGTCGGTCTTGACTCTTCAGTCCTGCTTATAGCCCCTTGTCAAAATGAACTGTGTTAAGATACAAGTTGAATATGTAGCTTCCCGACAAAAATCTACACGTATCTTGGCGAGACTGTTCTTGGCGAAACTGCGGTAAAAAGTGTGCGCTGGGAAGTGTTAATTAAACAAGATTTAAACAATTCAAGAGGTATTATGAGCCAGAAGGTTATACAGCCGATGGTTAAGTTCCAGCGTCAGGTGCATTCTCTTGTCACGTCTGACATTATCAAGCCGACAGACAGCATTTGGAAAATAGCTCTACTTTATGGAGATGAATGGCCTTACTGGAAACAGCAACTCCTAGAGTTTGATTTTTCTATGCAAGACCCCGTGAGCGAGTTGATAGCTGTAGAAGGTTGGGACGAGGAATAACAGAGGAAACCTAGGACTTGGGTGCATATCACTTTTGAGGAGGGCGAAGCATGACCGAATATAAGTTATTAGTTAGAATCTCCTATTTTCTGCGGTCATGCTTCGCCCCTACGTATATATTCGCCAAAATGAGATGCACCCGAAATTAAAAGGCGATCGGCTAAATTTCATCAATAAATTTTCCGTTGCTAACTTCTTCCCTCTGCCTTGTTCCCTCTTCTCTCTTCCTTCTTCCTTCTTCAGAGTGACTTCTGACGAATGACAGCAGACTTTTTCCTTCTCACTAATGAGTGATGACAGTTGACGGTTGACAGTTGACAGTTGACAGTTGACAGTTGACAGTTGACAGCTTGCCCGAAGAGCGCAAAACAAGGGTTGACAGTTGACTGTTTACCAACTAATGACTAATGACTAATGACTAATGACTAATGACTAATGACTAATGACTAATGATATCAATTCCGGCTGCACCGGAATAATATAGAGTCCAAGGCAGTGCCGTTTCCCTACCCTAATTAATTGTAGGGAAACGGCACTGCCGTCTCCTGATTTCGGTAATATTAATAATTCCGATGCTACTGGATTTGATATGACTAATGACTAATGACTAATGACTAATGACTAATGACTAATGACTGTTCCTTCTATTAAAGACAAGTGGCTAGAGCTCTAGCTAATTGTTGAGCAGTTTGAAAGCGATCCCCAGGTTTAGCTGCTGTGGTTCGTAGAATGACCTCCCGCAACTTCGGGCCGATCGTCGGAATATTATCGAGCTTAAATCCGTAACCTCTAGTAATTTTTCCGTAAAACTTTTGAGGGCTTTGGGCTGTCAGCAAAAAAATCAAAGTCGGCCCAATAGCATATAAATCTGACTGAGGGAGAGGCTGTCCCCGGTCTTGTTCTGGTGCGGTGTAGCCTTCCACGCCGATGCGAGTACCCGGAGGAGTGCCGATTTCTTTAACGGCGCCAAAATCCAGCACTGTAATGCGATTGTCCCGGTGGCGCACTAGCAAATTAGCAGGTTTAATATCCCGGTGGACGATCGGGGGTTTTTGAGAGTGAATGTAGTCCAAAATTTCACAGGTTTGGATCATCCATTCGATCGCCTGTTGGGGAGCAACTGGCCCGCGATTGTAAATGCGTTTTTCTAAATCCTCGCCGTGGAGCATTTCCATCACCAAATATTTTTTGCCACCTTCGACAAAAAAGTCAAAAAACTGAGGAATACCAGGATGGTGCAGCGCTTTGAGAGTTTTAGCTTCACGTTCAAACAGTTCTTGAGCTTTGACTATTTGAGCCATGTCAGCATTCATTTCCTTGAGAACTACCAGAGAAGCTGCGGGAGAACTTCCCGGTTGTTGAGCTTTGGCTTTCTGTCGATCCCAGGCTAAAGTTGTTGTTCCCATACCGCCTTGGCCCAAAGTTCGCAGCACTTGGTAGTGGCGGATTGTGCGATCGACTTTAATCGGTTCCCCACAGTGGATGCAGAATAAATTACCGGGCGGATTTCCCGCGTGGGTACACCGCGGCGTCCCAGGATTGAGAGTAGGGATCGCCTCAATTTTGCCGCCGACTTGAATAGTCAGAACTTGGAAATGCAGAATTGGGCCGTCCCGCGCCAATTGGATCAGGGCACCGTCGGATATCCAACCCTGAGACATGAGAGTACCGTTAACAAAAGTGCCATTTGTCCCGGAATTGACTAAATACCACTGGCGGTTAGCACCGCTTTTAACTCTTTGCAATTCCACGTGATCCCGCGACACCAAAGCATTGGGAATCACAATCGGCCGATGCGGACAATGGACTCGTTCTCGAAACTCCACTGTTGCAGAGGGGTATTTTTTTCTGGATCTAAAAGAGTCAGCAGCATTTTAGATTGATTTGATTAATCTGCCAGATCAAATTGAGAGAAGGTTGACAATACTGATATGTATGACACATAAGAAACTTATTTCGTGCTGCTTTCTAGGTAGCCGGCTATTTCTAGTCTAAAGGGTCAATTCAGAACAACGCATCTTGACTCGCCGATCGTGGGAATGAGAGATTAAAGAATCGCTGCGTTTAACTCCCGATCGATCGACAGACTGCAACATTAAAAATCAAAAACTGGTTGTTGTAATGACATTACTTGAATATCGCGGCAAGCCGAACAAGTTTTTGATGACGGATGCCAAAGTTAATCTTCCTTTGCCATGCAACAATTGCAGGTTTCAATCTAAGACTGCCCGCCACCGCCTTTAAAAAAGTTGGCAGCACCCAATTCTAAAATCGAAATGGGCCTACCTGTGCCCGAATGATAATTGCCGTGATATTGTCATGACCGTTGCGTTTGTTGCCCAGTTCAATCAAGTCGGCAACTCCCTCGTCGAGATCGGCTTGGGGATTGAACAGAGGTGCGAGAGTTTCACGCCAGTGAGTTTCTAACAAATCATTATCTGTCAAACCGTCGGAAGCCAAAATCAATAAAGTATCTTCGGACAAGTCTAAAAACTGCACGTCTGGCTTGAGAAAATTGCCGTCTCGCGGGCCAATGGCTTGAGTTAGTTGATAGGCGTCGGGACGGGAATAAGCAGTTTCGGCGTCAACCCCGCGCTTAATTTCGCGCTGGCCTACTTCGTGATCTGAGGTGATTTTTTCTAGTGTCTGTCCCTTTCGGAGTCGGTAGAGACGACTGTCGCCGACGTGAGCAACGGCGAATTTGGTGTCTTGAACTAAGACTGCGACTAGGGTTGTACCCATGCGGCCGATGCCAGAGCGACCGTCCTTTTGATTGATTTCAAAGATGGCTTTGTTGGCTAGCAGCACTCCCTGCCGAATGGTATCAGGCTCGGGTAGTTGATTTTCCCAACTGGTTTGGAAGAATTCCCTGAGGGTTTCAGCGGCTAATTGACTGGCTACTTCTCCGCTGTCGTGTCCGCCCATCCCGTCGCAGAGAATGTAAAGCCCTTTGGTTTGAAAGATGCGACCGAAGGAGGTTTCGAGTTTGTTAAGCTGAGTCCAGATGCTGAAGAAGTCTTCGTTGTGCTCGCGGGTGCGGCCGACATCGGTGAGACCTGCGTCTTCTAAACTGTAAATCTGGACGGGCATGGGCTGGGTTAAGACTTCACCAACAACTTCGGGGGGCGAGTTGTCGGGGATGTCTGTTTGGAAACGGGTGGGGGTTAAGGTTGGTGAAGGTGCGGATTGGAGTTCGAGGGGAACGGTTTCCAGGCGCGATCGCAATTCTTCTATTGTGGTAATCTCGCCTCTGTACATTTGTTGCAGCAGTTCGAGCAAGGCGCCAAACTGAGTGCGCTCGGACTGGTTAAATATCGCCTGCCACAATTGCCCCAAATCTACCAGTTGCAGGTTTGAACCGGCGGGTTCGGGATAGAGGTATTGCAACCGCAAAGAGGCAAAGGAAAAGGAAGAGTCGGGATTGACCCGCAAATTTGTTAGTTCCAACAAGCTTTGGCGGCAGCGCCAGGGTTCGAGGGCCGCCCAAAGTTCGGTCATTTCGTGCAGCCAGTACACAATTTGCTGGGTGGAAGTTTCGGGTTGACTCCAGCGTTCTACCAGCAGCGGCCATTGCGAACAGTCTTCTAGCAGCAGCACGGCCTGTTGGTTGTCTGACCAGCTATCGTGAATGACTGGTAGGTTGTGAGAGAAGTGCCACCGCAGTGCCAGATAAGGTTCGGCTATGCCTTGGCAAAGTTCTGCTAAGGCGGAATTGGTCGCATTTTCTCCGGCTTTGATTGCTGCGGTGTAGGGGGATGTGCGTTTGGCGACGCTGGCAGAGTTGGCTGCTAGCATTGCTTTGAGGGGTGACATTTGCAGCGGCTGACAGTCCAATACTGTTGCTGATACTGTGTCTGAGGGTTTTCTTGCTGGCAAGGTTTCTAGGAGTTGGTAGCGCTGTTGGCTGTCTAAATAAGCTCCTGTTGGCTGGGAAGGGATTAAATATTCGGAATAGGGGGCGGAGATTTTTGGGGATGGGGGAGATGCGCCCTCGGGGTTCTCTGTTGCTTCCTGGGTTTGTTCTGGCGGTGGTGCGGCCGTGAAATTGTTGTCAGATGGGGTTATTTCGCGCTCTGGTGTTGTAGTAGAGCTTTTTTGTTCTGTTTGAAAGGATTCGGTGGCGATCGCCCCCACGACGATTTCAGCGTCAATAATTTCTGGGCTGCTGGATTCGGCCACATCAAGTTGTGGAGAATCGGCGGTGATTTCTGTTTTAATGGTGTCTGCGATCGGTTGGGGAGAGTTTTGGGTCGATCGGGTTTCTGGAAAATTGTCGGTTTTTTGTGTAAGCTCGGCTGATGGTATAGTTGACTGCTCTAGCTGGACTGCTGGAAGGTTCGAT
Organism: Microcoleus sp. PH2017_35_SFW_U_B; assembly: GCF_020737865.1. Taxonomy (NCBI): domain Bacteria; kingdom Bacillati; phylum Cyanobacteriota; class Cyanophyceae; order Oscillatoriales; family Microcoleaceae; genus Microcoleus; species Microcoleus sp. PH2017_35_SFW_U_B. Next base: position 64,619 of record NZ_JAEQDE010000081.1, on the reverse strand, counting down.
CGACCGCAGATAATCGCCCGCCACACTTGACCTGTTGTGACGCCACAATTCTGACATAATTCGGCGCTAACAGCGACTTGGGTTCCGCATTGGTGGCAAGCTTTGTAAGTTAGGGAATTTCCGCATTGTTGACAAAACTTGTTTAGATTGGGATTTTCAAATTGGCAGCGGGGACAGAGGAGCATAGGGGTTTTATATTGGAGATGTGCGATCGAGTGAAAGCGGTGGGGGAGTTTTGGGTTTGGGGTGGTAAGTTATGGGTTTTGAGTTTTGGACGTGACTCGCAACGGATAACTGCCATTGCCCTATGCCTTATTTTACCGGCATCGATTCAGAACTAAGATATTTCTTAAAACTGAGATGTGGCCTCCACGTCAGGAATCAGCCCTGGGAGGGAGAGGGGGAGAATGGGGAGAATGGGGAGAGGGGGAGAGGGGGAGACGGGGAGAATGGGGAGAGGGGGAGAATGGGAGACGGGGAGAGGGGGAGAATGGGGAGAGGGGGAGAATGGGGAGAATGGGGAGAATGGGAGAGGGGGAGAGGGGGGAGACGATTGAGATATACAATTTAAATTGAGTAAAGCTTGGAAACATTTCCTATCTAAGATTTTGCGTGCTGGCCCCACACTAAAAGTTATCAGGTGAGTGGAACAGGCATCTTGCCTGTTACGGAAAAAAGTGCAAGGTCTCAATTAGAAGAGAGTGTCTGTATAATCTTCTTCTTGGAAAATGGTCTCTCGGGCGATCGACACAATGGTAGAAAGAGGTACTTCACAGAAATATTTTCGCCGGAATTGTTCTTCCCAGACTGCTGCTAGGAATTGCGCTGCATAACGGGCGGCGATGGGGGAATTTGGCACTAAGAATTGAGTTGAGGGGCTAGAGAATAAGGGTTTGGAGGTATGATCTCCGATTTCTCTGGCTTCGGGTTGTCTGGTGATGTGAAAAGCCCGATCGCGATAATTGACTTTGAAACCCAGATGTTTTAACGTTGTGAATCCAAGTTGCAGCGAGGTGTCGCTGATGCCGAGTTTTTGGCTTAGTTGCTGTCTGGTGACGGGTTTGTTGGTGCGGCTGAGGTATTTGGCGATGCCGATTAGCTGTTGGCAGATTTGCTGCGGCGGTAGCAATGGGGGTAAAGTATAGGCGATCGCGAGTTTTTTCTGAGTGTGCTGTGCTTGCCGAAACCAGACGCGCAATTCGTCCCAGCTTGCGGGGCATTCTTTGAGGATAATCGAGTTTTCGCGATCGAGCATTGCTGAATTGTCCGCTAGATTTTCTGGCAGCCTTTCCGATTCCAAGTGTGTGCTAATAACTGCTAGCAACTCTTCATTATTATTATTTATCTTGCGCCAGTCCAATATCCAATCAATTTTAGTCTGCGAACTAACTTGTTTGTCATCCGTGCGTTCCCGCACTGCTATCAACCGCACTTCATAGTTCGACGTATAAGTATTGAAATCGAGTTCGACAGTCGCATCGCACCGCCCTTCGGGAACTTCATCTCGGTAATGTCCCCACCAAATGCCGGGAAATCCTGCATGACTAGATTCATCCCAAATTTCAAAAGAAGTTTTGATATACTTTACTTCTTTTCCCTGTGAATCTTTAATATTTCTATTGTAGATATTCTTAAACCAGCAATTTTCAATCAGCAATTTTGGTGCGGGATTGCCCATGCCGCAGGGTTCAAGCAATTTCAGTTCTTGAAATAACTGTTTGCCTAATTCCGCGACAGTAATTTTTAAGTCCGCTACAACTGGTGCCGATGTCAAACTATCCGTGCTGTATTGCTGTCGCAGTTGCTGATTTATAGCATCCGTAAATAGCGGGATATTTTCAACTGGGAGACTCAAGCCAGCCGCAAAGGGATGACCGCCGAATCTATCCAATAAATGCGCTTGGTCTTTGACTAATTGGTAAAGGTCGATTTGATTGGCGGAACGGGCAGAACCGCGGGCAATTTTAGATTTTGGATTTTGGATTTTAGATTGATAAAGTGTTTCGGAATCCGAGTCAAAAGAATCTATAAATTTAGTTTCTGGAATAGTTTCTTTGATTTCTTCGCTTCCTTCCGTGCAGAATAAAATTACCGGGCGGCCGTATTCTTGGGCGATTTGTCCCGCCACTAATCCTAATACTCCTACGGGCCATTGTGGGTCACTGAGGACGATGACGCTGGTGGTTGAGAGGTCAAGTTTGGTTAGTTTTTCGGCGGCATCTTTAGCAACATCTTTTTGCAAAGATTTGCGTCTGGTGTTGGCAATTTCGGTTAGATTTGCTAGTTCTTCGCAGCGTTTTTTGTCCCGGCTGGTGAGGAGTTCTACGCAGAAGCTGGCGGATCCTTGAATGCGACTGACGGCGTTGATTCGGGGGCCGAGGCCGAAGGAAATGTCGGTTGGGCGATCGCCCGCTCGTTTGCACAGTTCGAGCAATTTTGCAACTCCCGGACGGGTGGGATTTGTGATTTGTTTTTGCAGTTGTGCGATGCCGAGTTGTGCTAGGTAGCGACAATCTCCTGTAAGTTGGACTAAATCGGCAATTAAGCCGATCGCCACTAACTCCAATAAATCGGTCAGCGGTCGTTGCGGAATATCCGGCAATGTGTGGTATAGTGCTTCGATTAATTTGTAAGCTACCGCAACGCCGGACAGGTTAAACAGTTGGTGGTTGGGCGAAAAGTACCGGGGATTGATGATTGCCGTCGCTGGAGGGCGATCGTCCGGTAATGTATGGTGATCGGTGATAATTGTATCAATATTTAAGCTGGTAGCATATTCGATTTCCGCGATATTTGTGCTGCCAGTATCGCAGGTAATAATTAAGCTAACTCCAGATTTATGTAAATTGTTTATTCCGGGAATATTAAGACCGTGAGATTCTGTTAATCTGTTGGGAATGTAATAAGTTAGTTGGTCATTTTGAACAAAAAACTCTCCCAATCCGTCCCAAAGTACCGAAGTTGAGGTAATGCCGTCCGCGTCGAAATCTCCCCAAATTGCAACTTTTTCTGCGCTGTTTATTGCTTGCTGGATTCTTTCCATCGCCCAGTTCATTTCTAGTCCGAATTCAAACGGACTTGCTGGTTGGTAAAGTTTGGGATTCAGGAAACCTGGTATTTCTTCCGGGTTTTGAATTCCTCTATAATAGAGAAGTGCAGCGGCATAGTTTCCGGGTAATTCTGGCGCGTGATTTCTGACAGCTTGTATCAGCCAATCAGGGGGTTGGGGTAAGGGTTGATTTTGCAATTCTTGAAGTAGTTGTGTCATAGGTTAATTCATTAATTAAAGTAGGGGCGGGTTCACCAAAAATCTTTAATTCAAATCGACAATATCTATAAACCCGCCCCCACCCAGCGATAGTCCAAAGAGTTTGGATAGTCAAAGGTTATATTATATAGATATCTCCTCGATTATAGCAAGATTTGGCAACCAATTTGTGGGAGTTTCTGCTGGAAGATTTGATGAGGAAGCTTTGGAATTTTGGGTGCGGTTGCAGCGAGTGGCGAATTGACAGGAATCGCAAAGATTGGAACTAATTTGTACTTGGGGGAAGAATTCGCCACCTTCGGTATAGCGCTGTCGCCAGTCGGTTAGCTGCTGCAATATTTGGATTAAATCTTGTTTTGTGCGATCGTGTTCTATTTGATTGTAGGAAAATGTGAGTTTTTGCGGCGGTTCTTCTCCTTGCAATTGTACGAACCAGTATGTCATTGAAACTTGTTCCGGGGAATAGTCACTGGTTTCTACTAGAACGTATAAATAGAGTCGGGTTTGCCAACTTTCGGCTATCCATTTTGATTTTTGAGGGCGGGGATAGGTTTTCCAGTCGAGAATTTGGGCAGCGTTTGGTTCGGCTATTAGCAAATCATAGATAACGGTGAATAGGTAGTCTTGAAAAATCAAGATGCGGGGGTGCTCGGCTTGGCGGAAAATTTGGTCGCTATTTTCTGAATTCGCAAAAAGTTCGGGGGCGGCGTTGATAAATGCTGCCACACATCGTCCTAATTCTGGGTCTTGTTGGGTGATGGATTCAATCGACAATCCTAGTTCTCGCTGCTGCATCAAAAGGTGAAAGTGGCTACCCCATGTGAGTTTTTCTTTGTGTTCAGGGGAGGCGGTGCTTGCGAGTAGTTCTAGGTAGCTATGCTGGAATTTGCGGGGGCATTCTTCGAGAATTTTGAGTTGGGTTTGGGAGAGTCGCAGCATTTTTTTATGATTTTATATTTTAGATTGTTTGTGATTGTAAGGGGTATCGATATTTTTTTGACCGCAGATGTCGGCAGATGGACGGAGATAAACGCAGATAAATTAGGGCGATCGCGTTTTTGGAGGAGAGTGCGATGAGTGCGATCGCCCTTTACGAGCGATCCAATGCTAATTAATCTTCCCCTAATTCTGAAAACAATAATTCCAAGTCTCGATCGCCCCGCAGCACGCGAGCAATATTAATCCCGTCCGCTCTGGGGTAGTAAAAAATCAAATAATCCCTAACAATAAATCCGCGCAAGTTGGGGGCTAAACTGTGATAGCGTTTGCCCATATTGGGAAATTCAGCGACAAGTTTACATTTTTGACGAATCACATCAAAAAGCTCGCTGGCTGTCCTAGGATTATTTCGACTAATATAATCGCAAATCTCATTCAAATCTCGGACAGATTCATCGGAAAATGTATAACTGTTCATTAGCTTTCCTTGTGACTAGACAGTTGTTTAACGTCCAAAATCCGTTGAAGTAGGTATTTGTATACTTTGGAATAGACATAACCCCGATAGAGGTTTTTTATCTAGCGACTTCTGTTCAGTTATTAGTATGCGGGAAAGGGAAAGAGAATACAATGGTTTGTAGCGATATCGCTACTACTTATTTTACACAAAGAGCTGAAACAACGAGGTTACGTCGATCGCCCACTTCAGATCGCCCGTACAAATAAAAAACCCCTGATGCAATCTCTGCTTTAGGAGTTTTGTTTTGAGGCATCAATGTTAATACTTCATCAGGTATAGATACCGGACAACTAGCGTCGCATTCAAGGAGTGTCATGACTTAAATAATGCTAGTCAGTTAAGACGATAGCCGATCGGCACAGATTGCTTGATTGCTCTTACAAGCGAGCGTCCCTTTAGGGCAGGGTTACTGACACTCCTGACTGTTGCATTTTATCGATATTTTCTTGAAGTCTGGCAAATACAAGTTCTCCGTCTGTCACTTTTCCCTCAGCAATTTGTGCAGTTCCAACTTCTATTTTCTGGCGCAGCTCTTCGATGCGTTGTTCTCGTTGTTTTAAAAGTAAGATCGCTTCTCCAATTAATTCTTCAACGCTGCCATATTTTCCGGTTTGAATTTGCGATCGAATAAACTCTTCGTATTCCGGCTTTAAGACAATATTCATTGACTTGCTCCTTTAATTAATAGAAAGGTTACTGCACGATCGTGACATATTTTTTAGATTAACTATGTAGGCGCTGTAAAACGCAATTATGTAAACGATTGTCAAGTATCCAAATGCCCTAAGCGTGGCTAAATTAGCCCTGTTTACATATTTTTACATAGCTCTGTTGAATCCCGCCTACTTACTTACCTTAGCACAAATATCAAAATATTCATAAATTGTGCCCGCCCTAAAGTCGAGCTTGAAAAAAGTATGGTGAGCTGCGGGCGATGGCATTTTTCGTCAACCTCTCTACAAATTCCCAATTTGTTGAGCAAACCACATCGCCGCCGTCCCATTTCCTTCAGTCAAAAGCTTTAAAGTCTCCGAAAGCAAAGCAATTGGCAATCCCTCAAGCGCTACCGAAAACTCGCATTCCTGATACTTCCCATTCTCCTGCAAGCGAAATGCTAATACTCTCACGCCATTAATATCTACTACCCAATATTCAGGAATTCCTAAAGCAGCATACAAGCGCTTTTTTTCATCTAAATCGCTCGTCAAAGTAGTATCGGAAATCTCTGCAACTAAATCGGGAACTCGCCATTGATTGAGATTAATGCGTCGAGGTTCCCCTTTTTGCCACTGCGGGAAATCTCCGCCAATGTATAAAACTTTATCTGGCGCACCTGAACCCACTTTAGATTTTTCAATTACACAACCGCTGAGAGAATCAAAAGTTTGTCCTACTTTGGTGGTAAACCACACAAAAAATATGATAGTAAACAGATCGTTAAATCTGGCGTGCTGAGGCCCTTCATTACCCATATTGATCCAAAGATATCCTTCATGAAAAAAAATTTTGGCTTCCGCTAAAGACGGATTTTCGCAAGCCGCAACATAATCTTCCCATGTTGCGGCTTGCCATTGTGGAATTTTGCCCGCTTCAGGAAGGATGAATTTTGCAGTTATGACAGTCATAATTCACCAACAAATTAAGGATAGTTTTATACTAGCTTATGTGATTTTAGCTAAACAATGAAAACCTGTGCAGCCTAGCTTAAAGTTTTTAGTTTAATCTCAAACTCACATAACTTTCCAATTTTAGAGGGCGATCGCGCGAAAAAAGCCCCTATTTTTAGAGGGAGGGCGATCGCGCGATCGCCCCAAATGTTAGTCTGGTTGCAAGTCAAAGACTACCAGCAGCGAAGCTTGAGGCATGAGTTGACGCAGACACAGCAAGTGCCCGTCAGCATCCGATCGCCTGCGAAACCTGCCCACATCAGTCCGCTGCATATTTGGCATGAGTTTGGCGATCGCCCAAGGGTAAAGCCGTTTTTGGTACGCGATCGCACTAGGATTCGCCGATAATCCCTGTTGATAACCGTTTTGTGGCATAATCTTGTTGTATTCGTAAGGAGTACAGAAAGGGCGTTAGTAAGTTTCTTGGCGGGAATGTACTAACGCCTTTCCCATTAAAATTCAAGCAGATATCACAATAATTGTCAATTGTCAATTCTTAACGCTAAGTTTTAACGGTTATCATATCTAAAGCTGCGATCGGCTGTGGATTTGAGGATTTTAGTAAGTGTTGAATTGTTTGCAAAAGTCATACATTTTTGATTTTCAACCGCAGATGAACGCGGATAAACGCGGATGAAAGAAAGATAAATTGAGGAGAATGAGTTAAGGGGATCGCTTATTCTTCACCCCAAGCACTTAAAAACTCAACTTGATTGTACATTTCCTCTGCGGATTTACTAGCTATAATTTTTACCAAGCGACGCAATTGTTCCCCAACTGAATAATTCTGCTGTCCCAAGATTATCCCCATATGTTCTTCCCCTTGGGTGTTCAAATCAGTATGCAATCGATAAAAATCCCTAGTATTAAAGCTATAGGTTACTCGATGATTTTTATTAGCCCAATACAAAATTTCTTCATCCCTGCGAGACAGCATTCCTATTTCTGCAACAGAAATAACATCAACACTCCGCAGGCGTAGAGCATCAAGCAGAGCCGAATTCATAGCATCTTCGTCTAGCAGCAGTAGAATAATGCTCATGGATTTGTCTTCAGGTTTTTGTAGTGTAACTCTGCTAACTGTTCGTAAGCTGCTTGTTCCTCTGCTAAATCTGTATCAATCTCTGCTCGATTAGCATGATAATACGTTAAAGCTGCATAAACTTGTGCGATCGATAAGTGAGTCATCAGCCTAGCAATTTCTTCCGCACTATTACCCTGCTTGTACAAAACGGCGATGCGGCGGACAGAAGTACCAGTTTCAGCAATAATGGGACGGCCGCCTCGAAGGTTGCGATCGCGGATAATTAAAGTCCCGATGTCTACTACAGTTGTTGTTGTCATACATTTTTTCAATTCAATTAACTTGATTATATAGATTTATTCTGAAAATGTCTAAGTGTTCATGCCCCTGACGCTTCTATTCTAGCGAGAATTGCTTAAAAATTTGAGAAGTCTTAAGAGCGATCGAACTCAATCAAACATCACAAAATCACTCTTTTGTCAACACAAAGACACTCCCTTCATTACCGCGCCCGATCCGCAAATCGCTATCCAAATAAGTAACATCTAGCCATCCCTGCTGTTCGCGAGTATCTAACCCAAAATCTACAGCAGCGAATTTTTTTCCCGACTCAATTTCATTGATATATTTAGCAGGAGATTCATAGCCGATTAACCTGCTTAAACCCAAAATCGATCGCTCAAACTTCACCTGCACTCGCCGTTCCGAAGTCGCCTCAAATCTGGCGGCTACGCTGACTATTCCTTCTAAGTAAGGCAAGCCGTAAAGTTCGGCAATGTTGTAAATTTTGGATTCTTTGACGCGGATGGATTGATAAATTTGACCCAATTTCAACAACGGAAAACCGTCAAGATTCAGCAGGGCGCGACTGCTGGTGTACAACAACCGCCAATCGCCATCTAAAAGTTCTGTGGCTTCTACAGGGCGTGGTGTGGGGTTATAATCTTCCAATTGGGCGATCGCACTTAAGATCGCCTGTTTGTCGTTTGGAGTCGCCAGCAAACCGCGATTCTTACCAGCAATTATCTCTAATAGTGCAGATTTTTTAAGCATAAGTTGACAGTTGACAGTTGACAGTTGACAGTTGTCGGTTCGTAGGGGCGGTGGATGGTGCGGGCCCGCCCTCTTAGTTGTCAATAGTGATTAGTGATTAGTTATTAGTTATTAGTATACCAATAACTCATAAAAAACACCCAGCGACTGCATCTGGTTTTGGCAAATAATATATCTGTAGGGGCGAAGCATGACCGCAGTCCATATGGGATGATAACTAATAACTTATATGCGGTCATGCTTCGCCCTCTTCACTAATCAAATGCACCCCAACCAGCAATCAATGCCCGATGCCCCATGCCCGATGCCCTATGCCCAATTCCCAATTCCCAATTCCCAATTACCCATTCCCAATGACTAAAACACCAAATTTCACAAGATAGAGTAGCGTCCGATAGAGGTATGCTGATTCTTGCTCGTTTGTTGCATAACGCCTGAGAACTTCCCCGACGTTGAGAGAACCCTTTTGCTCGATCGCATTCAACATCTCTATCTGAACTTTAACAGAGATTCTCCGGTCTTGACCGAAGCTCGTAAACCAAATTGTGTGCAACTCTCTCAACAGTTCCGGTGTGGCGATCGCACCGAGACTCAAGATCGTATCATCGGTTAAAGTTCTAGTCGCATAATGACCCAACACCCGAAACGGATCGTCCCCCAGCGGATAAGGTGGCTTCCCGGCTTTTGCAGGTGCAGACTCTGGTGCAGAAACCCGAATTTCTGCTAATTCCCGCCACAACTGTTCGTAAGCAGCAATTACTACTTTCCAATCATAAATATCTCTCGCCCTTTGTCTCGCACTTTCACCCATCCGCCTTCTCAATTCCGGGTTTTCAATTAATTTGCACAAAGCGCGGGTGCAGGCATCAATATCAACTGCTGTGGCTAGGGAAGTGTGACCCATGTAAGTCGGCCAATTCAAACTTCCGTCGAGATAATTTAGCGCTAAATCTAAACAAGCTTCTGGGGGCGGGATGAGTGTGGGAATGCGGAAGCCGTCGATTTCGTGCCGTACTGATTCTTTGTATCCGTTCCAGTCGGAAACAATTGCCGGCAGTCCGTTGGCCATTGCTTCAATGGGTGTTAGTCCGAAGGTTTCTTGAATGTTGTCGGACAGCGAAATAAAAATATCGGAGGCAGACCAAATATTAACTCTAATTTCCGGCTTTCTGCCATCTACAAAAATAGCATTCACCGACGGACAAAAGATTTTCGCGCTATTTTTAAAGTCGGGTTCTTCTCTCGGATCTTCGATCCAACCGGCTTGAATTAAGTGGATTTTCGCCTTTGTTTGTTGGGCGGCGCGTTCCAAGGCGATGTACATTGGTACCGGATGAGCTTTGGCAGAGAAAGTCAATCGCCCGACAAATAGCACGACTATATCGCCCGGAGAAATGCCGAGTTCTTGTCGTTGTCGATCGCCCGCCTGGACTGCTTCCACACCCTGCGGAAACGCGCTGCAATCCACTCCTAGGGGAATAACTGGCAATTTCACCAAAATTTCGGGTTGACCGCCGTTGCGCTGCGCTAAATACTCAGACCACTCCCTCAGAACTCCTTCTACTGTGTTTTTCACGGCGTTAGAGGTGCAGATGAGGGCGTCCCAAGGTTGAACCGGTGCTGTTATCAAATTGCCGATCGACTCCATGACATACTTAGTTGCGATCGTATGGGTAACGCCACAAACGCTGTAAGCCCGCTGATTGACAAATCTGCGCCCCCAAACCATATCGGCAAGGGCGGGATCGGGTCGATAGATTGTACCTGGTTGAGATAGCAAATCTAGTCGATCCGTCGAAATCCAGCGGACTTTCCGAGGTTGTTGCAGCCACGGTTGGATGCGCGAACAAAACTCCTTAAATGTTGCTTCGCTGTCTGTGCAGCAGTAGAGAGAGTCAGCAGTACCGTGTTGGACTAAGCTTTTGAGAAATCCTTCTCCGGCTGAATGACGCCCCAGAAGTCTTTTCCCTCCGGTGTCGTAACCGTCTTTGTGGTATAAAATCGCCGCTGTTATATCCATCCTGAGATTTATTGTTCGAGAATTGGTTGAAGAAGGTAAAAGGCTTTCACCATAAGGCTTTGACGCAAAACCAGGAAACTGTTTTAACCCAACCGCTGGCTGGCCCAGTGTCCCGCGATACTTTCAAAAACGATCGCCTCAGATTACAATACTTATGGCTAAAGAGGGATTGGCAATATCGGATTTTAATGTTATCCTGGCGCCCATGATTGGGGGCGATCGCCCGAACCAGTCAGCCATCCTATCCGATCCGGAACCAAAGAGTGTCTGTGGTATAATGCCTTAGCTCTGCTAAATGCCCGATTTGCAAGTGTTCGATGGAAGGAGCAGTCAGTCGGCACAACATTAGTTCTACTCGATCTCGATCGCGTCTTTGTCTTTAGAAACCGATAATCATGTACAACCCATCTCTGCGTCAAATACCTCGCCACTTACCTGCCGATGTAATTCCATTAAAGCAGCAATCTTCTCTTTTAGACTGGTTGGAATCTAACAATCGCCTCTTAGCAAGGGATGTCCAAGAACCCGACTATCTGCACGAAGAAGAAATTTCCGAGTTGATGGCAGTTGACGACAGCCCTTACGATGATTTAGAAGAAGAAGCAGAAGATGATGCGGGTGTAGGCGACGAATAACTGTAGAATGGTAAGTCGATTTTAGATTTTAGATTTTAGATTCACTTGCAGCTTCGTGAATAACCGGAAGCCGAACTTGAGTCTAAAATTTGGGGAGAATCGATTACTGAAGTTTAGGGCTTGTAACGTTTTTGGCTGGTCAACGAATCAACCAAAAACAGGGAAAAAAAACCAAGAGATTTCCCAATCTCCTGTATCCCACCCTATTCTGGAATTGTCAAATGCTTATTCTCAAATGGTGTGTGTTGAGGAGTGATATGGATAACTTTGTGGATGAGAAAATCGCTTTTACTATGCCTTTCAAACTTACAGGCAGGAATTTATTCCTGCTGCTGGGTTTGGGACTCGGCATTGTAGCGATCGGTTTAGATGTAGCAGCGGGTAGATTTTTGGATGCGCCTGCATCGCTATTTATGCCACTAGCTGTTTGTGCTCTCATTGCATCGGGTTTAGGTTATCTGGTTGTGCCCGTACTCCAGCAACTGAAAGCCGGACAAATAATTCGCGAAGACGGCCCCCAAGCCCACTTAAAAAAAGCGGGAACGCCGACAATGGGAGGCATATTTTTTGTGCCAGCAGGAGTCGTAGTAGCATTACTTTGGTCGAGATTTAACTCAGATGTTGTTGCCGCATCGGCTTTAACTTTAGCTTACGGTTTCATCGGCTGGCTCGACGATTGGCAAATTCTCCGTCGCAAGTCGAATAAAGGTATTTCACCTCGGATGAAATTGGCTTTGCAAGTAGGTTTTGCAGCTCTTTTTTGTCTGTGGTTGATGTTCCACAATCCAACTATTTCTACGAACATTGCTTTGCCTTTCGGTTGGGTATTGCCTTTAGGTTTCTTGTTTTGGCCGCTAGCTGGTTTTGTGTTAGTTGCCGAAAGCAATGCTACTAATCTTACCGACGGCGTTGATGGTTTGATGGGAGGTTTAGGTGCGATCGCACTTTTGGGATTAGGTGCATCTGTAGCATCAACTTCGCCAGAATTAATGATATTTTGTGTCTGCATTAGCGGCAGTTGTTTCGGTTTCTTAGCTCACAACCGCAATCCAGCCCGGGTATTTATGGGCGATACAGGTGCGTTGGCTTTGGGCGGTGCTTTGGGTGCGGTAGCTTTATTAACAAATAGCCTTTGGATATTATTAATAATCAGTGGGATTTTCTTGATTGAAACAGTGTCAGTAATTGCTCAAGTGGCTTATTATAAAGCTACAAAAGGCCCTGATGGCATTGGCAAGCGTCTTTTAAGAATGGCTCCCCTGCACCACCATCTAGAACTCTGCGGCTGGTTGGAAACTCAGGTGGTTGGTATCTTTTATTTAACTAACGGGGTGTTAGTGTTAATGATTTTGATGTTGGCTGGCAACAGTTAACAGCGGATTAGTAACAGACTTTACAGCATATGTAGCTGATATTTACAGCCATGTTGAAAAACAAATAAGATGCCCGTTACACAAGAACTTCATGCAGTTGTGGAACGGGCATCTTGCCCGTTTTAGATAGAATAAAAAAACAGGTAAGATGCCTGTGCTACTAATATTAAATCTAGCTAAATCACAGGCTTTCCGGCCTGTGCCACTAATATTAAATCTGTTGTGGAACAGGCATCTTGCCTGTTCCAAGCTCATAAGCTAAAATGATGATATAGCCTTTATCAGAAAGATGAGGTATGACTATAAATGGAGTTTTTGATGCGACCTCGCTTACTATATAATAAATATAAGAGGGCTCCCATCCCAACAACGTACCTCACTTTTTTGAGAACCGCTATAATAGCCCCAGTTAATGCAATGGAACTTAAAAAAAGACAGGGCAATATTTGGATAATTGCTTCATCTGCCAGCATTCTATTGCTAACTGCGAGTTCCTTTTTTTACTGGAAACTTGTTAGACTAGGTTATGCTGTTCCCATTCCCTACATTTTAGATGTTTTTTGCTTAAGTAATTGTCCGGCTGATGAGTTAAATGTTTTACATACCCAATTACCACCAGATAATTTATTCAACTACGGCAAACCCCTATCACAAATTTTAGGCGAACCGGATAAGTTAGATAAAAATAGAATTTCCATCCTGGTGGAAAAATCAAAATACAGATTGACTGTCTATGAAAACAAAAAGCCTGTCAAATCTTATCCTGTTGTATTTGGCAGCAATCCCGCAGGCGATAAACTAAAAGAAGGCGATTCGCGGACGCCGGAAGGAATTTTTAGCATAAAAGATTTTTATCCTCACGCAGCTTGGTCGAAATTTATCTGGCTGGATTATCCCAGCAAACAATCTTGGCGAAAACATATCAAAGCCAAGCAAGCAGGTACAATCAAATGGTACGATAGTATTGGCAGCGAGGTTGGGATTCACGGCGTGCCTGCTAATTCAGAGAAAATTATCAAAGAGCGATCGAATTGGACTTTGGGTTGCGTTTCTCTGGAAAATAAGGATGTTGACGAGTTGTATCAGTTTGTACAAAAAGGTACAGAAGTAGAAATTATTAGATAACTGGTTCGTAGTAAGGACTTTAGTCCTGATTGACTCAACAAGCAGCAGAGAGGACTGAAGTCCTCATTACAAACTGGCAAGAGAGGACTGAAGTCCTCACTACAAACTGGTTCGTAGTAAGGAATGCAAGTCCTGATTGACTCAACAACCCGCAGAGAGGATTAATGAACAGTGCGGAGTTTTTACCCCTTGTTTCGGTTGTGGTACCTGTTTACAACGGCGAGACGGATTTGCCGGATTTAATTGAGTGTTTGCGATCGCAAACTTATCCAACAAACAGAGTAGAATATCTCTTAGTAGACAACAAAAGTCGCGATTACACTTCAACTATCCTTCAAGCAGCAGCCAAATCCCCCAAGCAAGAGGGATTCAATCAAATCACCATTCGCAATCTCAGCGAAAATACGATTCAAAGTTCCTACGCCGCCAGAAATAAAGGAATTCGCGCCTCAACAGGCGAAATCATCGCCTTTACCGACGCAGACTGTCGCCCCGAACCTCAATGGTTGCAAAATTTAGTCGAACCATTCGCTAACTTAGAAATAGGAATTACCTGCGGTGAAATCCTCGCCCTTCCCGGTAACACTCTCTTAGAAAAACACGCCGCCCGCGAAAATACTTTATCTCAAAAACATACTCTCGCTCACCCTTTTTGTCCCTACGGTCAAACGGCTAACTTAGCTGTCCGCCGCCAGATTTTAGCACAAGTGGGTATGTTTCGCCCGTACCTTACGAGCGGCGGCGATGCGGATTTGTGCTGGCGGATTTTGCGGGAAACATCCTATAAAATGTATTTTGCCGAAAATGCGATCGCCCGACACCGCCACCGCAATACAATAAAACAGTTACAAAGTCAATGGCATCGTTACGGCGAGTCGAATAAATATTTGCACGAACTCCACGGTGTCGATTTGATGCGAGAATTCACCACAGGGGAATATTTGTATCGGCTGGCTAGATGGCTGTTAAAGGAATTGCCGGTTGCTACTGCTAAATGTGCGTTAGCGAAGCCCTCGAAGAGGATCGCCCGTGCCGATCTGGTAGATTTGTTAAATACGCCGATCGGTCTCATAAATGTCAGGGCAAGGGCGATCGGACAGCGACAAGCCAAACTCCCAGAACTAGCTCGGGAAATTGAGCGACTTTAATCCTTAGAAGAAGACTGGGCGGTTGAAACCGCGTCTATACAGGCAAAACCCGCCTCCGCGGGTTGAAGACCTATCCTATGTTATTCTCTCTTGAGTCCGCGGAGGCGGACATCGTTTGTGTAGGCGCGGTTTCAACCGCCGTCTGATCTTTACATCCGATAAGCAGAATTTATCTGTATATAAGTATGCTGAATTGAGAAATATGAAAATTTCAGGCAATCCTTAATATAAAATTAATAAGTCTATTTTGAAGCGCGCAGTTTCAGAATGACGAAAAACTCGCATTTACCCCCAAAATTTCTTTACTTCTGGCGAATGACCTCAGCCTTCTGGCGTCGAGATTATTCTCAGATTTTTCAAGTTTTGTAACAATTACAGGTAGTGCCAATGGCTCAAATCCTACTCCAGACCGTTTGGTTTATACCTTGCTATCCACTCATCGGCGCATTTCTGTCGATATTGTGGTTTCCAGCAGTAACTCGCCGCACGGGGCCTAGACCCTCCGGTTACGTAAACGCCATCTTAACTTTCTTCGCTTTCCTTCACGGCGTCATCGCCCTGACAGCTATCTGGAACCAACCGGCACAACACCAGTTCATTCCCTGGCTGAATGTGGCAGGTTTAGACTTAACCATTCCCGTAGACATTTCTGCTGTCACCGTCGGGGCGACAGTTTTGATTACGGGACTGAATTTTCTGGCGCAGATTTATGCAGTCGGCTACATGGAAATGGACTGGGGCTGGGCTAGGTTCTTTTCCCTGATGGGGCTGTTTGAAGCGGGGATGTGCGGCTTGGTTTTGTCCAACTCCCTGTTTTTCAGCTACATGATTCTGGAAGTCCTGACTCTGGGAACTTACCTGCTAATCGGGCTGTGGTTCAATCAGTCTTTGGTGGTGACGGGCGCCCGCGATGCTTTCTTGACTAAGCGGGTAGGAGACTTATTCCTGTTGATGGGAGTAGTTGCAATTCTGCCGCTGGCTGGAACTTGGAATTTTGACGAATTGGCAGTTTGGGCTAAGACTGCAAACATTGACCCCACAGTGGCGACGCTGTTGAGTTTAACTTTGATTGCTGGCCCGATGGGCAAATGCGCTCAGTTTCCCCTGCACCTGTGGCTGGATGAGGCGATGGAAGGCCCTTTGCCGGCAACGATTTTGCGGAACACAGTGGTTGTGGAAACCGGTGCTTGGATTTTGATTAAATTGCAGCCCGTGATTGCATTGTCGCCCGTCGGGCTGAAGACAACTATTATTGTGGGTGCTGCAACGGCGGTGGGTGCGTCTTTAATTGCGATCGCCCAAATCGACATCAAGCGCACGCTTTCCTATATAGTTAGCTCTTACATGGGCTTGGTATTTATCGCCGTCGGCACCGGACAAACCCACACAGCTTTGACATTAATCTTTGCCTACACCTTAGCAATGGGTTTGTTGGTGATGAGCATCGGTTCAGTAGTTTGGAACAGCATCACTCAGGATGTCCGATATCTCGGCGGTTTGTGGGCGAAGCGGCCGATATCGGGAATATCGTTTCTTGTTGGCGCCGCTGGAGTGATGGGCCTGCCACCCTTCGGCTGCTTCTGGGCTTTATCAGAATTAGCAGGCGGGCTTGCTAAAACTCATCCTTCACTGTTAGTAGTAGTGCTGTTTGTGAACGGCGTGACTGCTTTTGGCTTAGTGCGCGTTTTCGGTTTAGTTTTCGGTGGCAAACCGAAGCAAATGACTGAACGTTCGCCCGAAGTTGCCTGGCCTTTTGTCTTGCCGATGACAGTGTTAATGGGATTTACCTTGCACGTCCCACACTTGCTCGCCGCCTGGGAATTACTGCCTTTGGCAACTTTGAATTATACTGCGGCCGGACTGTTAGCTTTGTCAAGTGCGATCGGCATTGGTGCCGGAGCATTTATTTACCTGAACGAAAAGTGGGAAAAACCAGTGCGAATTGGTTCTCAAGCCGTGCAAGACTTCTTTGCCTACGACTTTTACACCGCCCAACTTTACCGCGTGACCATCATCTTTGCCGTCGGTCTGGTTTCCCAAATCATATCCTGGTTCGATCGCAATATTGTTGACGGATTCGTTAACTTAATCGGTTTTGCCACAGTTTTCGGCGGGCAAAGCCTCAAATACAACGTTACGGGTCAAACTCAGTTTTATGCCCTGACAATTCTCTTCGGAGTGGCACTTTTAGGATTGCTCGTAAGCTGGCCTCTGTTGGCTCGCCTCTCGCTGATTGTGGGCGGGTAAAGAGATATAAAGTTGAAGATTTTAGGTGACACTTTTAACCTAAAATCTTAAATAAATGAAGTCTTGAATAAAGATTTCAAACTCAATCCAACAAGGCAGAATACATGAAAGACGATCGCAGACAAGTAAATCTTTCCCGGCGCAACTCCCTCAAATTTGTCGCAGGAGCAATAGGTACAGGAATACTCGCAGCACGAGTAGGTGCTGATGTGGCTTCACCCGAACCAGCAATTGCTCAAAATGACTTCACTCCCGATGTCGCTTTGGCAAAATTGATGGAGGGGAACAAGCGATTTGTTGACAGAAAACGCCAAAGTCCCAACCAAGACTTACCCCGCCTCGTTGAAGTTGCCAAAGCTCAAAAACCATTTGCTGCTATTCTCGGCTGTGCAGATTCCCGCTTTCCTTCTGAGATTATTTTCGATCAGGGATTGGGAGATTTATTTGTATGTCGCGTAGCCGGAAATGTGGCTACTCCAGAAGAAATTGGCAGCCTGGAATTTGGCACACTGGTGTTGGGAGCAAAAGTGCTGGTAGTAATCGGTCACAAACGTTGCGGTGCGGTAGATGCAACCATCAAAGGCGCTCAAGTTCCCGGTCAAATTGGCAGTTTGCTCGACGCAATTAGGCCTGCTGTAGAAAGCTCGAAAGGCCAAGCAGGCGATCGTCTAGAAAATGCCTGCAAAGCCAATGTGGTGCTGCAAGCTAAAAGATTGAAAGCATCTCCAGTTATCTCTAAGTTAATTGAGGAGAATAAACTGAAAGTTGTCGGTGGATATTACGATTTAGACACGGGTGCAGTCAATATTCTGATTGAGTCGTAAACAGTTGAGAGTTGATAGTTGATAGTTGATAGTTGTCAATTGTTAAATACCAACTGTTGAAAAACCTCTTGGGAAAGCAGTAAAATTTAAACTGTCTAAAAACTTAGATATTAACTATCAACTGTCAACTATCAACTATCAACTGTCAACTGTCAACTGTCAACTATCAACTGTCAACTGTCAACTGTCAACTGTCAACTGTCAACTGTCAACTGTCAACTGTCAACTGTCAACTGAATCTTCACTCTTCACACATTATGCTTAGTGCATTGCTCTGGTTGCCCGCGTTGGGCGCTGCGGTAGTCGGGTTCTTGCCCGGAAAAATGAATGCGATGCGGGTGCGCTCCGTCGCTTCCGTCTTCGCTGCTGCCGTTTTCCTGTTGAATCTCTGGCTGCTAACTCAATTTGACACGACAAATGCGGGACTGCAATTTCAAGAATATTTGCCTTGGATTCCGCAATTGGGTTTGAGCTACAACTTGGGAATTGATGGCTTATCTTTGCCACTGTTAGTTTTAACCGGATTGCTGACGCTATTAGTGATTTACGGTACTGGTGAAGGTATGGCTCGCCCCCAGCTTTACTACGCTTTGATTTTGCTGATCAATGCGGGGGTGGCGGGAGCTTTGATGTCTCAAAATTTGCTGCTGTTCGTCCTATTTTACGAGCTAGAATTAATTCCTTTTTACCTGTTGATTGCGATTTGGGGCGGCAAACAGCGCGAATACGCTGCGATGAAGTTTCTGATTTACACGGCAGTTTCGGGACTTTTAGTTTTAGGCGGATTTTTGGGCGTAGCTTGGCTGAGCGGCTCTTTAAACTTCGATTACAGTGCAATTACTACTCAAGATTTGCCCTTAAACACGCAATTAATCTTGCTAACAATTGTCTTGTTTGGGTTGGCAATTAAAATTCCTTTAGTGCCCCTCCACACTTGGCTGCCGGATGCCTACGTGGAAGCTTCGCCAGCAACAGCAATTCTGTTGGGAGGTGTTTTGGCGAAGTTGGGAACTTACGGCTTAGTGCGGTTTGGTTTGCAGATGTTTCCCGAAACTTGGTCGATAGTCGCTCCTGGTTTAGCGATAATCGGTACGGTGAGCGTGATGTACGGTGCTTTGAGCGCGATCGCCCAAAAAGATATCAAGCGCATGGTAGCCTATAGTTCGATCGGGCATATGGGCTACATCCTCGTCGCCTGCGCCGCCGGCACCAAACTCTCCTTAATCGGCGCTGTCGGGCAAATGGTAAGCCACGGCTTGATTTTAGCCTTGCTGTTTTATCTCGTAGGCATCATCGAAACCAAAGCCGGCACACGGGATTTGGACGTGCTCAACGGCTTAATGAATCCGATGCGCGGTTTACCCACAGCGAGTTCGCTGTTAGTTTTGGGCGGCATGGCCAGCGCCGGAATTCCCGGTTTAGTCGGTTTTATCGCCGAATTTTTAGTATTTCAAGGCAGTTTCTCAGCATTTCCAATTCCGACTTTACTGTGCATTTTAGCCTCCGGGTTAACAGCAGTTTACTTTGTAATTCTGCTCAACCGCACCTGTTTTGGAAAGTTGGACAATGCCACGGCTTACTATCCTCCAGTGAAGTTTGCCGAAAATATGCCAGCCCTAGTTTTAGCGGCAATCATTTTCTTCTTGGGAGTTCAACCAGTGTGGCTGCTGAAGTGGAGCGAATCTACTACAAATGCGATGGCAGTAACTCTATCAACGGGCAGATATACTCAAGTAGCTGTCAGCTATCAATCTGAGAAATAGAATGGGAGAGGGGGAGAGCGGGAACTCAGAAAAATCTTTTTTCTTCCTTCTTACTTCTTCCTTCTTTTCTCTTCCATCTTCCTTCTTCCCTCAACATTCATCCATTGAATCGGTTAAACCCGCTATACAATTCGTTACCGAACTTCCCTCTGATATCATCTCCGGTGGACTGACCACAATAAGATTAGTTTGTAGTGCGGACTTCAGTCCGCAGCCGGAGCGGACTTAAGTCCGCACTACGAACTATTTTTGTTATGGTGATCGACCGGACATGATATGAATTCGGATTGTAATTATGGTAAAATAAAAACAACCAGTCAACTACCACCATAACTGTGTAAAAGTTTGGAACACCGCAAAAAATTCTAAATTCAGGTGCAGTTACAGCAATTTCCCTACTAGCAACTTCCAAGCATTGCGCTGCCGCAGACTTTGCGAATATTTCTAAATATTGAGATTCATTCAAACCAAGGAAGAAACAATGGTACAAACTCCTACTAAACCAGCAACTAAACTGCCTCCTTCCAAACACGAATTTGCCGAAGTCATTCACAGACTGGAAGCTGGCGGCGCGATGATTCCAGATACGCCGGAAAATCTGATGCAAATCATCGCGATTTGGAAGGCCTACGCGGTACCGATGGATTTCTATTGGCGGGATTTACTTTACATCGCGGAACGGGTATTTTTAAACCCGCTTCCCTTCTTTAAATACTTCTTACCCCAGGAGTATTTAGACTTGCAAAATCACTATTCAGGTGACGGTGCAGATTTACGGATTTGGCGGGGGACTGGAAGCGCACACCCGGAACTTTTGGAGTTCATGGAAAATGGAGAAACTGGCAAAAAGCCACGTTTGTTTCACCATTTGTGGCACGATCGCATTAACATGGAATTTGCCGAAGAGTGCATGAGGTCAATGCTGTGGCACCGGGGAATGTACGTTCCTGTCAACCAGTTTGACCCCTATCTCGACAGCGACGAATACAAAGCAAATGCCGATCGCGCAATTAAAGCTTACTTCAAAAAAGACCCGTTCATGCTAGCCTTGCACAAAGCATTTCCCGAAATGTTTTTGGAACAGTGCCGCCAGATGTCTTATTACAGCAATCTCGGTTTATTCTGGGAAGTAATGGCACCCGTGTTTTTTGAAGTTTCCGACTTGTACGACGAAGGGAAAATTACCACAGTACCCCAGGCGATGGATTTCCTGGTAAATGGTATATTTGCGATCGCCGGTCGTCCGATTTACCACCACGTTCTCATCGACGGCGAAACCTACGAAATCATCCCAAAATCCAAAGGTTTCACTTGGCTGTACGAGGCAGCGCTACCCTACGTAGAATCGGTATTTTACCGCACTTCGCCGTTCCGGGGAACCAAATCTTACAACGCCCAAGCCAAGGAAGTTCCCGACGACCAAAAAGACTTCCACTACGGTATTTTGTATGCAGACAAATTCCCTGTAGGAACTGCCGGCATCCCGCCGACGCTGCTAGCCCAAGATATGCTGCACTTCCTGCCGCCTTATTTGATGGATTTCTACAGGCAGCGATGCCGCGGCGAAGATGATATCCTGAATCAGATTGGGGTGACGTTCCAGCGATCGATGTACTGCGTTACTTCGGCGGTTATTCAAGCTTTGCGGACGGCGCTGCTGTATCCTTTGGATGACCCGAATCCGAAACATTTGAAGGCAAATCGGGCGTTTTTCGAGTCTCAGATCGATCGCTTCTGCCGCCCGGAATACGGCATGAAATATGCGGCGAAGTTGAAAAACATTCAGACTTCGGATTACAAATAGTCATTGGGAATGGGCATCGGGCATTGGGAATGGGGCATCGGGCATTGGGAATGGGGCATCGGGCATTTGTTATTTGAAAAACTCTTAACAAGTAACGACGAACTATTACTGATTACCGATTACCTTTTTCCCGATTACCGATTACCATGCTTCATGTCCAATGCCCTATGCCCCATTCCCCATTCCCCATTCCCAATAACTATGAACAGCAAAGACCTAGCCAAATATATCGAAGCAACCGACGGCATTTCTAAACCATGGCTGTTGGTGCAACTCCGGATGAAAAAATTGCAAGAAAGGCGATCGCAAATTTCTACTGAAGAATATCTCAAAGAACTTACCGATCTTCACCAAGATTTAATGAATCTGGGCGAATGGTGGGTGGGAATTGAAGACGAAGTGTTTTAATTAATTACCGATGCGAATACACTATAGATTTTCATAACCTTTAAATTTGACTAAGGTTTTGCCAATCAAAGCAAAGATCGATGGGAGGTGACATGATTTGCTGGTTGTTTTTGATTTAAATTTGCGAGTGATTGCCCGATCAACATATTTTTATATACAATATTTATTGAGATTATTTAATGCTTGACATTATAAGGTTAATTAGGTCAAATTAATAATTATTTTATGTTGATTGATTCATATAAATCATCAGTAGGACTCCGTTAAGGTCTTAATCATCTAATCCGCCAGTCGGGTAGGGTGCGCTAGCTTTTCACATTTTTTGTGATGTGTCAAGCGAATGGTCTGACGCACCTTACGACTGAACTAAAAGGCAGGTTATCGGTAGAGAACAAAATACTCTCCTGCTTGAATTTTGCACGGAGTTGAATGTGCTTGCCACATTCGATTGGATTCTTATATTAAATATAGGCACATCGAAATGGGACAGATAATTATTAATGAATTCCGCCGTGACGGTAGTTTTCAGGGCGATGAGTATGTCGAACTACTTTTGACAGAAGACTTAACTGCTGCTCAATTGCAAACTTTTTTTGTTGGCGATTCAACGGATCTAACAACAGTTAAATATTCTGCCTATCAGTTCATAAATATGGCAAGTATTGCTCCTGTATTCAAGGCAGGAACAATAATTGTGCTGGGCGGTGAGAGCGTAATTCCAGCGAATGAAATTACCTACAATCCAGTTCCCCGAGGAACTGATGCTGATTGGAACATTCAATTATTGATAACTAGCAATAAAGGTGGTGTATACCTTAATAATGTTTTAGCTCCACCTAACAACTTTGCAGGAAATTTTGCAGCAGATTCAGATCTTGTTTGGGTAGATACTAGCAGTACGGGAACTACTTCAGTTGATTCGATCGCCTGGCCAACAACTGGTTTGGGAGCATTTGGCAATGCAGCTAAGGTAAAAATTGCCGCTCCGACGAATAACGGTGATAATGTCGAATTCATGAGCGCGATCGGTGGTGTGGATAAAACTGCTAATTATGCTGTCAATAGTGTAGGTTCGATCGGCGTACCCAATTTCGGCATTAACACTATTTATATTAACAGCCTCCGCAACCCGCAGCTCAACAGCGCTCCAACTTTAACAAATTCTAACGCTAATAGTTTAACTGCAATTAATGAGGACATAGAAAATGTAGCTAACACGGGTTTTAGTATTTTCAATATCACTAGCCAGTTAGGCGCTGATGTTAATAGCGATCCGTTGGGTGTCGCAGTCACAGCAGCAGACAATACTAACGGCAATTGGCAATTTTCAACTAATGGCAATACTTGGACAAATTTTGGGCCATTGTCCCAAAGCTCAGCAACAATTCTCGGCCCGACGCCTCTTTATAATGGCTTGCTTGGCAGCACTCCCAGTTCTCAGAATTGGCTGTCTTTGACCAACTCCAATATTATTGCTCCTACCACTATTGCTTCAGAAATATTAAGCGGTAATGGAGTTAATTTAAACAGCACGGCTGCTAATAATATCTATGCTGGCTATACCAATAATCCTTTAAGTCCGTTATTTCCGCCGCTCGATCGCACGCAGGGATTTAGCTTATCTTTTAATCTGCAAATTATCTCCGAAGCCCGTATCAATGCCAATCGGGCGGGTTTTAGCATTGTTACCGTTACGAGCGATCGCAAAGCAATTGAAATCGGTTTCCAACAGCTATCAGCAACTACAGGCAATATCTTTGCCCAAGGAGACGGCATTACTCCCAATCCTGGCGGGCAAATCAACGGCTTATTTCTTGCCGCCGAAAACGTTACTTACAATATTAATAATGCTTTTGACTACACTCTCAGAGTTCAAGGCGATAATTACTTTCTTTCTGACGGTGGCGATATTATACTAACAGGCCCGCTGCGAGATTATGCTGCATTTAGCGGCGCGATCGACCCTTACGAAACTCCTAATTTTCTATTCCTCGGTGACGGCACAACCTCGGCCCAAGCAAACATCAACCTGACGCGAGTTTCGCTGCAAACGCCTGCGAAAGTCCGCTTTGTACCCAACCCAGACTACTATAGTACCGCTGGTAGCGAACCAACAATTACTGTTCGGGCGTGGGATGGAACTAACGGAATCGGTAACGGTACTGCGGGTGTCAACGCTTCAGCTACCGGGGGAACAACGCCGTTTAGCACTAATTCCATCACCTACGCGCTTCCAGTTAATCCAGTCAATGATGTACCTTCGTTTGTCAAAGGAGGCGATCGCACTCTCAAGAGTAACTCCAGCGCGCAAACCATCCCCGGCTGGGCGACGGCGATTTCTCGGGGCCCCGCCAACGAGTCGGGACAAACTCTCGCGTTTCAAGTTACGGGGAATGACAATGCTGCTTTGTTTAGCGTACCACCTGCGATCGACTCGGCGGGCACGCTAACATTTACACCGGCCGTAGGGGCGATCGGCAGTGCTAAGATCGCTGTCAATCTCAAAGATAATGGGGGCGTAGCTAACGGCGGTGTCGATACATCCGCCAGTCAAACTTTCGTCATCAATCTCACCAACTTGCCACCTGCTGGACAAACAGACAATTACACGATTCCCCACACCAAGGTATTCAACCAGCAAGCCCCCGGAGTATTAGGCAACGACAGCGACCCTGACGGCGATATTTTGACAGCCAAGGTATTGTCAAATCCCAGCAACGGCAAGGTCGATTTTAAGGCTGACGGTTCATTCAGCTATATTCCCAATCCGGGTTTTGCAGGGCCAGACAACTTCACCTACAGCGTCAGCGACGGAGTATCGCCGTCTGGGGCTGTTGCTGTCAACCTCACTGTTACCAACCAGCCACCTGCTGGACAAACAGACAATTACACGATTCCCCACACCAAGGTATTTAACCAGCAAGCCCCCGGAGTATTAGGCAACGACAGCGAC
>NZ_JAEQDE010000081.1:39488-39838 GCF_020737865.1 Microcoleus sp. PH2017_35_SFW_U_B | reverse complement strand
AGTATCGCCGTCTGGGGCTGTTGCGGTCAATTTCAATGTCACCAACCAGCCACCTGCTGGACAAACAGACAATTACACGATTCCCCACACCAAGGTATTCAACCAGCAAGCTCCCGGAGTATTAGGCAACGACAGCGACCCCGACGGTGATATCCTGACGGCCAAGGTATTGTCAAATCCCAGCAATGGCAAGGTCAACTTCAACAGTGACGGTTCATTCAGTTACACTCCCAATCCAGGTTTTGCCGGGCCAGACAACTTCAGCTACAGCGTCAGCGACGGAGTATCGCCGTCTGGGGCTGTTGCGGTCAATTTCAATGTCACCAACCAGCCACCTGCTGGACAAACAG
>NZ_JAEQDE010000081.1:0-39462 GCF_020737865.1 Microcoleus sp. PH2017_35_SFW_U_B | reverse complement strand
TCAGCTACAGCGTCAGCGACGGAGTATCGCCGTCTGGGGCTGTTGCGGTCAATTTCAATGTCACCAACCAGCCACCTGCTGGACAAACAGACAATTACAGTACCTCACTTGATACTGCCCTCAACGTTTCTGCGATCGCAGGTGTCTTAGGCAACGACAGCGACCTCGACGGCGACCCGCTGACGGCAACTTTATCAACTGGCCCCAAAAATGGCAAGGTCGATTTTAAGGCTGATGGTTCCTTCAGCTATACTCCCAATCCGGGTTTTGCCGGTACAGACATTTTTAGCTACAGCATCAGTGACGGCATATTGGCATCTCCTGCCATTTCGGTGAATATCAACGTCACCAAGTTGCTAACCAACCAGCCGCCAGTAGCAAATAGTGACAACTATACAACTCTCCACACCAAGGGACTGAATGTTCCAGCCCCCGGAGTCCTGGCTAATGACATTGACCCCGACGGCGACCCCTTGACTGCCACAGTGGGGTCACTTCCCAACAACGGCAAGGTCAATTTCAAGGCTGACGGTTCCTTCAGCTATATTGCCAATCCAGGTTTTATCGGTACAGACAACTTCAGCTACAGCGTCACTGACGGCATCAACCCACCTGTTTCGGTGCCGGTCAAGATCAGCCCCCGGAGTCTTGGGCAACGACAGCGACCCCAACAGCGATCCGTTGACTGCCAAACTGGTAACATTACCCAAAAACGGCAAGGTCAATTTCAACGCTGACGGTTCCTTTAGCTATACTCCGAATCCGGGTTTTGTCGGCTTGGAGGAATTCAGCTACAACATCAGTGACGGGGCATCCACGTCTGCGGAGACTCCGGTAAGTATCAATGTCACGAATCAGCAGCCGCAGGCAAATAGCGATCGCTACAACACTCCCCACAACAAGATAGCCCCCGGAGTCTTGGGCAACGACAGCGACCCCAACAGCGATCCGTTGACTGCCAAACTGGTAACATTACCCAAAAACGGCAAGGTCAATTTCAACGCTAACGGTTCCTTTAGCTATACTCCCAATCCGGGTTTTGTCGGCTTGGAGGAATTTAGCTACAACATCAGTGACGGGGCATCCACCTCTGCGGAGACTCCGGTAAAGATCAATGTCACCAATCAGCCACCGCAGGCAAATAGCGACAGCTACACCATTCCCCGCGACAAGACACTCAATATTTCAGCCCCTGGACTCTTGGCTAATGACATCGACTCCGACGGCGACTTTCTAACCGCCAAACTTGATGCAGCCCCCAACAACGGCAAGGTAAATTTCAAGGCTGACGGTTCCTTCAGCTATACTCCCAATCAAGGTTTTGTTGGTACAGACAAGTTCAGTTACAACATTTCTGACGGGGTATTAACGTCTGCTTCGGTGCCGGTCAATATCAATATCATCAACCGATCGCCGATCGCCAATCCAGACAGTTACAGTACATTGGATAGCAGTGTTCTCAACGTGGATGCGATCGCGGGCGTCTTGGCCAATGACATCGATCCGGATGGCAACCCGCTGACAGCCGCCCCGGTTGCTTTGCCCAACAAAGGCAATCTCATATTAAATAAAAACGGCTCTTTTACTTATACTCCCAATACTGGCTTCTCGGGAACAGACAGCTTTACATACAACCTTAATGACGGAATCCTTGAGTCTTCGCCCGTTGCGGTGAACATTAGCGTCAAGAGTGCAGGCGCGTTTAACTTCAGTACCGCTAACTACACTGCCAGGGAAAACGGTACTGCTGCCACAATTACTGTCATTCGCACAAATACTGATGTTGCTGCTGATGTGAGTTACAGTACGTCGAACGGCACTGCTAATGCTGGCAACGATTATACTGCTGCATCGGGTAGGCTGAATTTTGCGATCGGCGAAACTCAGAAAACTTTTACTGTACCAATTATTGACGACTCCTTAATAGAAGGCGATGAAACTGTTAATCTCAGCTTGAGTTTGCCTAGCAATGGTGCGATTTTGGGAACGAATTCTACTGCTATTTTGACTATTTTAGATTATACTCCGACGCCAACTCCCATTCCGACTCCCATTCCGACTCCAACTCCGACGCCAACTCCGATCGCAATTCCGACTCCCACGCCAGCGGAAACTCCAACTCCGACGCCGATCGCAATTCCGACTCCCACGCCAGCGGAAACTCCGACTCCGACGCCAACTCCGATCGCAATTCCGACTCCTACACCAGCGGAAACTCCCACTCCTACACCAGCGGAAACTCCGACTCCGACGCCAACTCCGATCGCAATTCCGACTCCGACGCCTACACCAGCGGAAACTCCGACTCCCACGCCAGCGGAAACTCCGACTCCCACGCCGATCGCAATTCCCACTCCGACGCCGATCGCACCCATTCGCACGCCGATCGCAATTCCGACTCCGACGCCAGCGGAAACTCCCACACCGACACCAACGCCTGGAGAAATGCCGATCGTTCCCATCGCACCTCTACCAACCGAAACCCCAACACCTGCGGTAATTTTTACTGCTGTTGAAGACTGTATGTGCGATCGAATCAATTTACCCGATCGCACAGCCATGGACGGCCCCAACATCACTGCAAACACCCTCAACGGTACTGACGGTAAAGATACTCTCACCGGCAGCGATATTAATGACAGCATCAACGGTTTTAGCGGCAACGACTTGCTAATTGGCTTATTCGGCAGAGACAATATTTACGGCGGCCTTGCTAGCCCAGTTGCTGTGGGCGCTGATGCAGACAGCGACACAATATTTGGCAACGAAGATAACGACTACATTGTCGGGGAGGCTGGGAATGATGTTATTTATGCGGGCAAAGATGACGATCTGGCGATCGCAGGCAAAGATGATGACATAGTGTGGGGCGACAAAGGCAACGATACCTTGTTTGGCGATCGAGGTAATGACAGTTTATTTGGTGGCACTTCTGACTCATCTGATGGCGATTTAACAGGAAAAGATTTGCTGTTTGGGGATAAGGGCAACGACCTTTTATACGGGCAAGAAAGCGAAGATACTCTTGTTGGTGGCGATGGCAATGACACCATCCACGGCGGCAAAGATAACGATCTAATTTGCGGCGAATCAGGCAACGATTTGCTGTTTGGAGATTTGGGAAGTGACACCATCTGCGGTGGCGACGGCGACGATACAATTTTCGGAGATATTGACAATATTCCGACGGATGGTAGCAGTCAAAAAGATTATTTGTGCGGCGGTAGTGGCAACGATCTAATTTTTGGTGATGAAGATGCGGATAAATTGTGCGGCGGTGAGGGTAAGGATACTCTTTATGGTGGCAAGGGTAATGATACTTTGATTGGAGGAAGTGGTGACGACTGGTTGATTGGAGATTTAGGAAAAGATACGCTGCAAGGGGGAAGCGGGCGCGATTACTTTTTGTTGACTGCGGGAGAAAGTGGCGATGTAATAGCTGATTTTAGGCAAGGTGAGGATTTATTGGTTTTGACGGGAGGCTTAAATGTCGATCGACTCAGCATAGTTCAAGATGGCGGTGCAACCTTAATCAAAATTGCCAACACAGATAAAATCTTAGCGACTCTCAACGGCGTGCAAGCTAATTTCATCACCCAACAAGATTTTAGAGTAATTGAGTTGGGTTTGTAGATTGAAGATAGCCGTTGAAACCGCTTCGAGGGTGCAAAATCGAATTTGCTGACGCTTGGGGGCGATCGGCATTCCGACAACCGCAAGCTAAACTAAAAGCAACCCCTGATTCACCCCAATTTAGCTATGCCTAGATGGTTCAATACCGCCGGCCCCTGCCGCGCTGATATCCACTATATGCTGTCTGCAACCAGTCGCGTCCCCAACCTAGAACGACTGATAGCCCAGGAAAACTATTTCGTCATCCACGCACCCCGACAAATCGGCAAAACCACTGCCATGTTGTCTTTAGCTAAACAACTCACCGAAAGCGGACAATATACCGCTGTCATGCTGTCAGTTGAAGTGGGCGCACCTTTCAGTCAAGATATTCCTGGTGCTGAAGATGCTATTCTCGGTGCTTGGAGGCGAGCACTTTCTATCAGATTACCCCAAGAGTTACAACCTATAGCTTGGTCTTCATTAGAAGCCGGACACCGCATCGGCGATGCACTCAGTCTTTGGGCTGAATCTTCCCCTCGTCCTTTAGTTATTTTGATTGATGAAATTGATGCCTTACAAGACCTTGCTTTAATCTCTATTCTACGTCAATTACGCGATGGTTATCCCAATCGTCCAAACGCTTTTCCTCAATCAGTTGGTTTAATTGGTTTGCGAGATGTGAGAGATTATAAAGTGGCGGCAGGTGGCAGTGACAGGCTCAATACTTCTAGTCCATTTAATATTAAAGTTCGTTCCCTCACTATGCGGAATTTTAATGCTGCTGAAGTGGTAGAACTCTACAATCAACATACAGAAGATACCGGACAAGTTTTTACAACAGAAGCCTCAGCTTTAGCTTTTGAATTGACTCAGGGACAACCTTGGTTAGTCAATGCGTTAGCTAAAGAAATCGTAGAAGAGTTAGTCACTGATGAATCAATAGAAATTACAGCCGAGCATATTTTAACCGCTAAAGAGATTCTGATTAAACGACAAGATACGCATTTAGATAGTTTAGCAGAAAAACTCAGAGAAAACCGAGTCAAAGCCATTATCGAACCGATTTTAGCCGGACGAGAATTGCCCGAATCTTCCAATGACGATCGCCAATATTTGGTAGACTTGGGTTTACTCAGACGCGATCCGGCTGGGGGGCTAGTCATCGCCAATCCGATTTATCGAGAAGTTTTACCGCGAGTTTTAGCCCAAGGCCCCCAAGATAGTTTACCGATTATCAGTCCCAGTTGGTTGGGCGCCAACGGAGAATTAAACACAGATGCCCTTCTCAAGGCCTTTCTCGCCTTTTGGCTGCAACATGGCGAACCGTTGCTCAAAAGTGCATCTTATCCCGAAATTGCGCCACATTTGGTGTTGATGGCGTTTCTGCATCGGGTGATTAACGGTGGGGGAACGTTAGAGAGAGAATATGCCATTGGGCGCGATCGCATGGATCTGTGTTTGCGCTATGGTGAGGTGACATTGGGAATTGAACTGAAGGTGTGGCGGAATAGGAAAGTCGATCCTTTGACTAAAGGTTTGGAACAATTGGATGGATATTTAGCAAGATTGGGACAAGATAAAGGTTGGTTGGTAATCTTCGATCGCAGAGACAATGCACTAGAATTGGAAGAACGGCTGAAAACTGAAATTCATGCTAGTCCATTGAACCGGGAGATTACAGTTATTCGTGCGTGATGATTTCTTCTGCAAGTTTAGAGAGTTATAAAATGTTCAAAAAACTTTATGGTAACAGAAAATTGTCTAAGCTTGCGAAAGGTATGTTGTTGGGCTTTAGCCCTCTTAGAGTAGTGATTATAGTGATTATATAGCAATACAGTTGACTTAGGAATGAGAATTAAATAACTTACAATTTGATGGTTTTTGTGGGATGGGCGGGAGAGCCCGTCCTTTATGAACGGGCTCTCCCGCCCATTCCACTTTCCTTGTATAAATTATTTAATTTGCGATCCTTAAGAAAAATCTGACTTGCCAAAAATGCCTGTATTGGCAGAAAATCGTCATATAAAATTATTCAAAAAGCGTTAAATAAACCGTATTAGATTATATAGTAAGCGAGGTCGCATCAAAAACTCCATTTACAATCATACCTCATGTTTATGATAAATGCTATAGCCTTTATCATAAAGGTGAGGCATGACTGATAGCTTATAGAACCTCTTAAATCCCGAGGGCTAAAGCCCAACAACGTACCTAATTTTATCGCACCAATGCCCTATTTAAAACCAGTCAACACCCCATAAATTGCCCAAATCGCCATCGCCCGCAAATAGTGACTCGCCCGAAAAGTCCCCCCAGCCGTAATCGCTTCCGGCGTCCGAAACTGCAACCCATTCTCATAAATCTGCTTCACCACCACATCCGTCAACTTAAACGCCTTATCCTCCATTCCCATCTGTACCAAAAAAGCCGCCAACCCAAAATTAATCCCCGTCCAAACTTCCAAAGGATGAGTCGCATTCGGATTTTCCGGGGAACCGTTCAGCATCACCCCATTCGCCGCGCCGAACTCACCATCATTGAACTTTAAAAAACAAGATTCATACACAGTTTCCAAAGCGCTGAGTGCACATTCAGACGGCACAATATCCGGCAATCCCAACAGTTTTGCGTAAAATTGACCGCACAATTGGTCGGCCATCACCACTTCCGAATTACTCTCGCTGTCCAAACGGTAATATTGACCGTTCCACAGTTTTTCCTGATAGCTAGGTCTTGCTTGTAGCAGCCAACTGTGATATAATGCAATCTTCTCTTGCGGATTCGGAAGTATATCCGGTGCTGCATCTTCTAAGATTTCGCCGATCGCGATCGCACTTTCCAGCGCCGCCAACCACAAACCGCCGCAATACGCACTAATCCCCCGCATTTGCCAATCATCAAACGTCTGATCCGGCGCACCCGAATTCTCAGGAATGCCATCCCCATCCTCATCAAAAGTTTTCAGATAAGCCAAAGCCTCAACAATCGCCGGCCAACACTCTTGCAAAAACTCACAATCTGTGCCACCAGTCAACAGGAAATCCCGATAAACCTGCAACACAAAATCGCAAGGTAAATCCTTCCACAAATTGCAATCTTGATAGCTAGTATAATTCGTTTTTTCCCAAGGATGTTCGTTGGGAGCACCCAAATCGTGCGGCGTCGCACCGACAGCTTTTCTAATCGCCGCAGCTTGATTCCAACCAATAACTCGCGGAGTATCGTCACCCGCAGAAATTGCCCTAGCAAAGGCAATCATGACAGACTTTTCTAATTCAGGCCACAGCATCAATAAAGCAAAAGAACCGTAAAGCCGCACGTCCAAACTTTCGTACCAGCGGTAATCAATACACTCCAAAACCCCAAATTGACCCTTCGGATCGCGTTCATCTGCTGCACTCCAGAGACTACCGCCCTGAGTTAAAATGTACAATTCATTAAACAGCGCCATTTTAAAACTATCTGACAAATCAGTCCGTTCTAAAATCGGTTTTTGCCAAGCTTCAATATTTTCGCGCCAAGTATCCGAATGCTTCATCGCCGTGCGAATAATCGGCCAGACATTTTTGCCATTGCGCCCGAAGAAATCGGTATAACGGCGGTAGTAAGAAACTCCCGATGCAAATTCAGTAACGGGCAAATCCCAAGCTATGATAAAGGGGATTTTGCGAGTTTTTCCTGGTCTAACTGTAAACCGAACTGCGATCGCACAAGCTAACTGTTCTCCTGGGGCGGCGGCTGTCTCGTCTCTGTCATCCAACAAGAAACCTTGTTGAGAAAAGTGCCGCCAAATATCCTCGCCGTCCCCTGCGGGATTCCAGCGAGTTTGATAGAATACTTCTACCGCCGGATTGGTAATAGTTGCGATCGCCCATTGTCCATCTCCTTCTTGTGGCCGATCGTCAGCAGTCAGCCGCGTCATCACGCAACCAAAACGGTGAAAATCTTCCACCAACAAATTCATATTTCCGCCACTTTCTCCCCACCGGGATTTATAGTCATAAAATGGACTGCCATCATCTCGCACCTTGACGGGAACCCCCCCGTACCCCCCCTTACTAAGGGGGGGCTGGGGGGGTACAGCATTGGTAAACCACCCGACAATATTCTCCCAAGTTAGCATGATGCTGAGAGTAATCGGCGCATCTGTCGGATTGTGCGCTACCCATTCAAACATGGCAACTGGGTAACTGCTTTCTTGATAATTGTTCGGCAATATTGGAGAAAATTGCTCGCAGCTTAATTGAGCTTCAAACACATTTTCGTAAACATACCAACTGCGCGGATATAAAGCATGATAACTACCAGAATTATACTTGCATCCCGTTACTTCTTCTTGCTCTTCTCTTCTTCCTTCTTCCTTCTTACTTCTTCCTTCAGAAGGATACCATTGCCAACTAGATAAACTGCCATCTGTAGGCGGTTCGGTTGACAGTGCATAGGCTTGTTTTTTGCCTTTTGTTTCTTCAAATATACTGAACTGACAAGCTGGTAAACTGCGAAAAATGTGCTCGCCGCCGTCGATGTGCCAGAGGTTGAAATCACCTCGGGGCGATCGCCCGATGCAGCCTGCACCGAAGCCACCCAGAGGCATTCCGTGCCAGGGCCCGTCGTCGAGATTGCTTGCGTAGCGGACTGTATAGGGATTGTCCCAACCGAGGCCGATGGCGCGTTTCCAGGTGTGTGGAGGAATGTTTGAATTGGATGTGCGATCGTTCATGATTTGATTTTGGTGGCAAGGGCGATCGGTGCAAGTGTCGCAGAGCCTTAATAGTATATAATTGAAATTAACAGTTTACCCTACTGCGGAACAAGTCAGATGAGTCGAGCCATAAATTTTCAAACTGTTTCTTGGTTTTGGGATCTCTACACAAGAGGTCTACTTGACCTTGAGCCACCTTATCAAAGACGCAGTGTTTGGAATCAAGAATATAAAGACTTTTTCATTGATACTGTACTTAATGGATATCCTGCCCCTGCTATCTTTTTGTATCAAGAAATCACATCTGAAGGCAGATCTAAGTATAGTGTTGTTGATGGCAAACAAAGGTTATCTACTTTATTTGAGTTTGCTGAGAATAAATTTCCGGTAAGTGAACAAGCAACTTTGACAAGACTGACAGGTAAATCTTTCAAAGACTTAGAAAACGAAGTCAAGCAAAATTTTTGGAAATATCAGTTTGCTGTTGAATATGTCCCATCCGACGATGAACGAATCATCAATGATATATTTAACCGAATCAACCGTAATGTGATCAAGTTAACACGTCAAGAACTGCGTCATGCAAAGTTCAATGGCGGATTTATCACTACTGTAGAAGATTTAACTGACTGGATAGCTGCAATTCTCCCACCAAGCTTTCCCTTAATTCCTGCAAAAGACAAAAAACAAATGAAAGATGTAGAGTTTGTGACTCTACTTTTATTGTTTCTAGAAGAAGGAGTTAAGTCTTATCGTCAGGATGATTTGGATAAAGCTTTTAACGATCGAGATTTAGCTTGGGAGGAGCAAGATGAAATAGCATCTGAATTTAAACAAGTTATAGAATTAATAAAAGACTTGTTAGATGTTTCGCCTAAAGATATAAATTTATGCAAAACAAAACTCAAAAATCAAGCTGACTTTTATTCATTTTTTGGCGCGATCGCAGAATTAAAGCGTGAAAAATCATTAAATATAACAGCCGATGTCTGCCAGAGAATTTACGAATTGATGGAATTAGTAAAATCTCCTGAATTAGCAATAAAAACTCAAGAAGCTCAAGCTTATTATGAGGCAATCACAACTTCATTGGGTTCATCAGGAATTGAAAAAACTAAAACTAGAATTAATATCTTAAAATTATTGATTTCAGGAAATACTAATTTGTAATCAATCTGTAAAATATCGAATTTATGATTTATCCTTCTATTTTAGACCGCCAATATGAACAATATCTTCCCTTCGTCCAAGAGGTTGCAAAGCTAGTAAAAGAAACAATGCTAAATTTTTGTGACAACAAGGGATATGCACTGACTTCTAGAATTAAAACTATTGAATCTTTAGCAGAAAAAATTGAGACAGGTAGATTTGAAAAATGGTCAAAACTAGATGACTTATTTGGTTGTACAGTCATTATCCCAAATTTATCACAAGAAAAAGAGGTAATTAAATTTTGTCAAGATACTTTTCAGGTTACTCAAACAGTCAAAAGAGGACAGAATAAAAAATCTCCCGATACTTTTAAATTTGATTCAACTAGAATTTATGCCCGCTTAAAAAGTGTAGATGATAGCAATATCGATAATTTTTTGAGTATTTTTAATGTCATCTTTGAAATTCAAATAAAAAGTGCTTTTGAACACGCATGGGCAGTTTCAACCCACGATCTAGTTTATAAAGGTTCGGAAATTGACTGGAAGAAACTCCGTTTAGCAGCACAAATAAAAGCGATTGTTGAACAGCTAGATACAATGATTCTGGCATTTGAACAAATATCTCCTGCTATACAAGAAAGTGAGGATCCTGAAACAAAAAAAAAGCGTCAACTAGCTATTGCTACTCAAGAACTATTCCAGCGAGAAAAAATTCCCGAAGAACTTAAGCCCAAAGATATGACCCGTTTTTGCGATAATTTATATGGTATTCTTGTCAGGGCTGGAAAAGTGGATAAAGTTCAAGAGGTTATTAAGTGTATTACAAAAAAAATTAATTCAACTCCCAGCAAGCAAATTCCCAGAAGTATCTCCCTATTACAGTATTTTTTGGCGATTTTAGTAGAAGCAGAAATTATTATTTTGCCTTTAGATAACTATTATTTTCATATAACATCAGAATTGCTTACGCTTTATCCAATTTTTCAGAACAACGTTGATTTGATTTTTGAATACGATCTTTGATAATTTTAACACAAACCCGATCGCCTAACGGGGCAAAATATCATCTAACCGCAGTTCCAAGTTCTTTAACAGAGGAGAAATAATCCGTTCACCCATGCGAAATTGTTGTTTGGCATAATCTTGATCGATTAGTTGACAAACGGTGACAGTAGGTTGTTTCGGTTTACCGATAAAAGCCAAGCCTCCCAATCCGCGATAATCAACAATCCAATATTCTGGAATTCCTAAAAGAGCATATTCTTCAACTTTTCGGGCATAATCTGTTTCCCAGTTAGTGCTGACGACTTCTACTGCCAATTTAATCGATCGCCCCAGGGTAATCACAGGTTCTCTTTCCCAGAGGGGTTCGCTAATCAGGGCAGTTTCATCTAACACTACAATATCGGGACGGCGGGCAGTAGCTGCGTCGGAAAATGGACGGATCAAACAAGTGCGGGGAATGAACCAAGGTAGTTTTTCTGCTGCGATCGCAATTACTTCAACTAATTCTCCGTCAGCAAGTTCGTAGCGGGGGTTGTCACAGTATCGATCGACAAATGCTTCAAAGGTGAGGATTTTTTGCGCGGTGTAAGCCATTAGAAATCAATACTTTTTTGCTTGATTTTAATTACTTTAGTTTAGCATTCTTCTCGAATAAAACTAACCCGGAGATCCCCCCTAGCCCCCCTTAATAAGCAGGGGACAAGAAATATTCTCAAAGTCCCCCTTCTTAAGGGGGATTTAGGGGGATCTAGACTTCGATAAAAACGAGAGAGACAGAGGGTTTCAGTTTTAAGTTGACATGAATGTTGAAAATCTTATTCTATCAACTAACCAAATCCCAAATCAGTTCCTTTTCCCGCGTGAACCAAAGCCAACTTTTCGTAACGCTTGGCGTGTTCCACCAACTCCGCAGATTCCTCTTCAGACAAGTCTCGCAGCCGCTTGGCAGGCACTCCAGTCACTAGCGTATGAGGGGGAACGTCCTTCGTGACAACCGCCCCTGCACCGACGATCGAGCCTGTGCCGACTCTCACTCCATCCAGGACGATCGCCCCAATCCCGATCAAACAGCCCCGTTCAATGTAAGCTGAATGAATGACCGCTCGATGTCCTACTGTCACAAAATCTTCTAAAACAGTCGGTTTCCCCGGATCGCCGTGTAGAATTGCTCCATCTTGGATATTGGTACTTTTGCCGATCGCAATTCGTTCTACATCCCCCCGCACCACCGCCCCGTACCAGATACTAGCGCCCGCAGCCACCTCTACCCTGCCGATGACAACAGCGCCCTCAGCGACAAAAGCAGCTTCGGAGAGATCCGGCAATGGCCAATAGGCAGGAAGTGCAAGCAGAGGTTCGTTGAGATTGCTCATCTTTTTGGTCGATCGTGATACTTCTAGCAGATTAGCTGGTTGTTGATACGGGATATAATAAGACTATTTGCCACTTTTGCAGATAAATATGCTGGGACGCAATAAATGATTGAAGTTGCCTTGCAATACCCGATGTTTGGCCCGGAAATTCAGTGTCCACACTGTCGCCAAACAATTCCGGCTTTAACACTCACGGATACCTATTTGTGTCCGCGTCACGGGGCATTTGAGGCAGATCCAAAAACGGGGGAACTGGTTCACCTTCAGTCTGGGCGACACTGGCGCCGCTGGGAGGATGAATGGTATCGCCAGCACACTCACCCCGACGGAATTCGGTTTGAAATTCACGAAGCGCTCGATCGACTTTATACTCAAGGGTACCGAGCAACTCGCGTCATCGTTGCCCAACGTTATCGAGACTTAATCAGCGCTTATTTGGAACGCAGCACGCCTTGGCGGGGCCAGCCGGATTCGCCACGCCCGAGGCTGTACGGTTTACCTGTGGATTTTAGCCCCGATCCCCAAGAGGAACCTTGCTGGGAAGTGATTAATTTTGATTTGGAAAAAGAGCCGGGAGTTCCAATTAGATATCCCTATTTTCGATTGTTTGAATAGTCCGTTGTCCGTTGTCCGTTGTCCGTTGTCCGTTGGCAGTAGTTATTAGTTTATTAATTTCTTAGTAGTAGGTGACAAATAACATAGGATAAATAATAAGTGCCAACTACCAATTGACAACTACCAATTGACAACTGCCAACTATCAACTGCCAACTATCAACTGTCAACTATCAACTGTCAACTGCCAAATGCACCACGCCTCGATTCGCACTGCTAACATTCATCGGGCGATCGCCTTTTACGAACAGTTAGGCTTTACTGTGAGCGATCGCTTTACCACAGGTTACACCCTAGCCTGTTGGATGGAAGGTCTCAACGGACGCATCGAACTCATCCAAATTCCGGAACCAAAACCCGCACCGGATGCTTTCGGTGACGAGCATTATGTTGGATATTATCATTTATCTTTCGATTTGACTGAGGCGACAACTGATTTGCCGAGTTGGTTGCAGTCTCTCAAACAGCGGTTTGAGGAAGCAGCTAAAGACGAACCAAATCAGTTTCAAGCTTTGAAAGTTTTATTAGAACCGACTCAACAGGCGATCGGGCAAAATGTTTATGAAGTAGCTTTTATTGCTGATACCGACGATTTGCCCTTAGAGTTTATCCGGCGTCTTAATTCTATCAATTCTGAAAAGTAGGAAAACGGCATTGCCGTGTCCGACCCAGGAGTTAGGACTTTTAACTTTGTTTGATAGCATCATTCAATCGTAGATATTAGATGCAACAAAGCACGAGCCATTAATATCATGTCCTGTCAATTAGCATCACAAAAACCGTTCGTAGTGCGGACTTCAGTCCGCTATACGGCTGCGGACTGATATCAAATCCGGTAGCATCGGAATAATATATTTGAATTATGTAGTGCGAGCGTCTCGCTCGCGATCTATGTCGCGAGCGAGACGCTCGCACTATATAATTCCGATGCACCCGGAAACGATATGAAGTCCGCACTACGAACCAATCTTACTGGCTGCGGACTGAAGTCCGCACTACGAACTAATCTTACAGTGATTAATCGATGCAATCAATTCTTGACAAAACAAAACCCGCCGGTGCGGGTTTCATCTTAAAACTAATTGTTATTGTCTGACGGTGTTCAACTACTTTTTAGGAGCAAGAGCCTCATTACCAACAGTGGGACGTACCGATGCAGCGCTAGTTTTCAAAAGTGCGATCGCCTGCGCGTAGCAAGGATCGTCCTTCGTCGCAACCAACGTCGGTTTATTAGCTAATTTCAGCTTTTGTTCGTCGCTAACTTCCACCTTGACATCGGGAGTAACGCCCTTGTGACTGATATCCGTACCGTTGGGAGTATAGTAGTGGGCGATCGTCACCGCCAATCCCGAACCGTCAGACAAAGGATGCGTAGACTGCACCAAAGCTTTGCCAAAAGTTTGGCCGCCCATCACAGTGGCGCGCTTGTTGTCCTTCAGCGCACCGGCCAAAATCTCGCTGGCGCTGGCCGAGTTGTTGTCCACCAACACCACCAAAGGCTTGTTAGTGATTGCAGTGCGGTTGGCCCGCATTTCCTGAGAATCTCCCGCACGATAGACTGTACGGACGATCGCCCCAGAATCCATCCACATCTGCGCGATATCAATGCTCACCGACAGCAACCCGCCGGGATTACCCCGCAAATCCAACACAAAAGCGTCAGCTTTCTGCTCCGAGAGATTTTTAATCGCCCGCTGCATTTGTTCGCCCGCGTGGGAGCTAAACTCTTGCAAGCGGATATAACCGACATTCTTGTCAGCTTCCTTCTTAAGGCTGTAGCGAACCGCTGCTACCTCAATTTTCGCCCTAGTCAGAGTAATATCAAACTCGCTTTTGCCCTGACGAGCAATCCGCAGCGTGACTTTCGTGCCTTCGGCACCCCGAATTATTTGAGCCGCATCCGCGACAGTCATACCTTTGGTAGGTTTGCCGTCAATCACCAAAATCGTATCGCCAGCTTGAATCCCTGCCTTCAGGGCTGGGGAATTTTCCATCGGCTCAACTACCGTGATCGCTTTCGTTTTCTCGTCTTCTTCGAGCCTCATCCCCACCCCTGTCAGTTCCCCGGAGATTTGACTCTTCAGCGCTTCGTACTGTTTCGGATCCATGAAGCGGGTGTAGGGGTCTTTTAATTTTTCTAGGGCATTGCGGAGGGCAGTGTAGGCAGCTTCGCGAGAAGTATAATTTTTGCTGAGCAATTCTTGGCGGGTAACTTGCCAGTCAGTCTTGTTAAAGGTTGGATCGACATAATCTCGGTTCACAATTTGCCAAGCTTCGTCTAAGACAGCTTTGGGGCTATCTTGAAGTTCGGCGCGGACTGACTGACTCAGACTGGGAACGAGTAAAGATATCGAAGCGGTTGTTGCCATCGCCCCAGTGAACAGGGCTGCCTGTAACTTAGAAAAGCGTCTGCGGGCTTGATTCATTGAATTTTGGCTCAATTCTATTTTTGATTGTTGATTTGAGATTTAAAATTGCTAAAAAATCTCAAACTACCACTTAAACTATGTTGTGGAGGCCATAGCATCCCTTTGGATAGTTTAACCAGCTTTATAGTCGATCGCCAACCAATCATTACTCTATTTTAATAAACTTAATTTAAAACTTGGATTTAAATGTCTCATGGAAACTAAAATCGAAAATTTTTCGCGTAAGTGGTTGAGTCTGCTCGTTAATGGAGTTATCGGTGCAGCAGCGCTGGCTGGAGTCATTACCATGCAGTCGATCGGGCAATTAGGCGGAATGACCTCAGTTGGCGTTGAGGAGCAAAAGCCGCTCTCTGCAATATCTGCTGCTAGTTTCAAGCAAGCCGCCCAGCAAGAAGCCCAGCAAGAAGCCCTGCGGCTGAAAATGCTCAAAAATCTCCCTAGTTTTGGGTTTGACAATTTAATTGCAGATTGGACATTTCTCAAATTTTTGCAGTATTTTGGCGATGACGAAGCACGAAATGTGACCGGCTACAATCTGGGCCAAGATTATTTTGACATAGTTACCCAGCGCGACCCCAGGTGGGCTGACATCTACCTGTTTCTGTCAACAGCCGTTTCTTTTTATCAGGGAAAACCTGAAACTGCTATTAAGTTCATCGAGCGGGGTACTAACGCCTTGTCGCCGCAAATTCATCCCCAAGCGTGGATAGTGTGGCGAACAAAAGGTCTTGATGAGTTACTGCTGTTGGGAGACATTCCCGAGTCAATTCGCTCTCACGAAATGGCTGCTGATTGGGTGGAAAAGACCCAGGAGGGGAAGAAATTGGCGCCGCTTTTTCGAGCAACTGCTGAGTTTTTGCGCCGAGATCCAGATAGCGTGTCGGTGCGGTTTAATGCTTGGAGCACGGTTTATTATCAAACAACTGATAAGTTGGTGCGTCAAAGGGCAAAACAAGCTCTTGTTAAGTTGGGAGCTCGGGTGCAAAAAGATCGGGATGGAAAGGAAAGTTTTAGTTTACCTTCCAGAAATTAGGGTGCACAATGCAGGCTCCTGATGCTGTTCTGTGCAAATCTTAAAATAGTTTGATTTCTGTTTGAGTTAATTCGCGCCATTCACCGGGTTTGAGGCCTTCCAGACGCAAATGCCCGATCGCGCTTCTCACCAGCCGCAGCGTCGGAAACCCCACTGCTGCCGTCATCCGGCGCACTTGGCGGTTGCGGCCTTCGGTGAGAGTCATTTCCAGCCAAGCTGTCGGAATGTGTTTGCGAAATCGAATCGGGGGTTCGCGGGGCGGCAATTCGGGTTCTGCGGACAATAATTGCACTTTTGCCGATCGAGTCCGATAATCTTGAATGGTGACACCAGTTTGCAAACGGGCGATCGCGCCTGCATCGGGAACCCCTTCGACTTGCACCAAGTAAGTGCGGGGATGAGCGAATTTCGGATCGCTGAGGCGGTGCTGCATTTGTCCGTCATCGGTTAACAGTAGCAAACCTTCACTATCGCGATCGAGTCTTCCCACCGCATAAACATCAGGAATCGGAATAAAATCTTTAAGAGTGCTGCGTTTAGTTTCCCCTGAATGGTCAGTGAACTGAGTTAAAACATCGTAAGGTTTGTAAAATAAAATGTATCGATATGGCATAATAAATTAAATTAAAGATTAAAAAACTCCAATGGTCGAGATAATTTTAACATTAAGTAGATTCGGATGAACTAACATTCTGCGCCCAAGCAATCATCTATTTATGTGCAGGTTCGCGTGCATACAAAAACATTGGATTATTGTGGGACAGGCATCCTGCCTGTTCTTGAAAGTAGTCAAAATGCGAGCATCAATAAACTTAACTATATTTTACCACAAAGAATTGGTTTAAAGCCGGAACCCTTGTAGGTAGAAATTAAAAGAAGACTATTCATTACTCCAATCCTCGGACTGCCAGGTAGAGTTCGCCCTCATCTGTCAACTGTCAACTGTCAACTGTCAACTGTCAACTGAATGAATATGCCCAAAACCATTCACCGCGTTTGCATAGTCTTAGGAACTCGCCCGGAAGCGATTAAACTAGCCCCAGTAATTCAACTGTTCAAAAAATCGCCAAACTTTGACACCCAAGTAATTTTAACCGGTCAGCACCGAGAAATGGTCGAGCAAGTGATGCAGATGTTCGACCTGAAAGCCGATCGAGATTTAGCCATTATGCAGCACCAGCAAAGCTTGACAGATATCACTTCCCGGAGTTTGCATGGTTTGGAAGCCTTGTTTAAAGAGTTGCAGCCAGAAATCGTCTTAGTACAGGGAGATACAACGACAGCCTTTGCCGCTGCCTTGGCTGCATTCTACCAAAAAATACCCGTAGGTCACGTAGAAGCCGGATTGCGGACTGACGACGTGTTCAATCCCTATCCCGAAGAAGCTAATCGGCGGTTGATTTCGCAGCTCACACGGCTGCATTTTGCCCCAACAGCGCTGGCTGCGGATAATTTAGTGCGATCGGGCGTTTTGGGAGAAATTCACCGTACAGGCAACACAGTCATCGACGCTTTGCTATCTGTCGCCAAACGCGAACCCGAATGCAACATTCCCAACTTAGATTGGAGCCAACATCGCACCATTTTAGCAACAGTACACCGCCGCGAAAATTGGGGCAAACCATTAGCAGGAATTGCCAAGGCATTTATTCAAATCTTAGATAAATTTCCCGACACAGCCTTGCTCTTACCACTACACCGAAATCCCACAGTCCGGGAACCATTAAAAGCTCTATTGGGCGACCATTCAAGAATCTTTTTAACAGAACCATTAGATTACGCAGAATTAGTAGGAGCGATGCAGAGAAGTCATTTAATCTTGACAGATTCAGGCGGATTGCAAGAAGAAGCACCGAGTTTGGGTAAGCCAGTTTTAGTATTGCGAGAAACCACAGAAAGGCCAGAAGCAGTTTCCGCAGGCACTGCTAAACTTGTCGGTACAAATTCTGATACAATTACAGCAAAAGCCGCAGAATTGCTGAGTGATTCTAAAGCTTACGACGCGATGGCAATGGCAATTAATCCCTTTGGCGACGGCTTAGCCTCCTCCCGAATTTTGAAAATAGTTACAGACTACTTTTCGGAGTAAAAGTTAATCCTAAAAAAGGTTTGTAGTGAGGACTTTAGTCCGCATCCATCCGAGGACTAAAGTCCTCACTACAAACCA
The DNA here is from genome assembly GCF_020737865.1 of Microcoleus sp. PH2017_35_SFW_U_B. Classification (NCBI taxonomy): domain Bacteria; kingdom Bacillati; phylum Cyanobacteriota; class Cyanophyceae; order Oscillatoriales; family Microcoleaceae; genus Microcoleus; species Microcoleus sp. PH2017_35_SFW_U_B. The sequence continues at coordinate 21,370 of NZ_JAEQDE010000081.1, read as the reverse complement.
ATATGATGGTGTTCATTCTAGGGAAAATGATATATAGCCTTTCTCAAAGAGATGAGGTATGACTGACAGCTTCTATCACCCTTAAACTAAGGATCGCGAATTAAATAATTTACACATATTTGTGGGATGGGCGTCCCGCCCGTCTAGAAAGGACGGGCGGGACGCCCATCCCACAAGAACAATAAAAACTGTAAGTTATTTAATTTTCATTCCTAAGAGGGCCCAAGCCCAACTACGTCCGCGAACCTTTCTGAGAAAGGCTATCATTCACGAGCGAATAGGGTTTGTAGTGAGGCCTTCAGTCCGCATCCATCCGAGGACTAAAGTCCTCACTACAAACCAATATGATTGTGGTCATTCTAGGGAAAATGTATAAATCAAGCTCAAATAGGGTGCGCCGAAGAGCACCTTACAACTATCAGTAATCCCCACCACCGCCACCACCCCCAGAGTCACCACCACCAAAGCTACCGCCCGAGTCGCTACTGCTGCTACTACTGTAATCGCTACTACTGCTACTGCTACTGCTACTGTAATCGTTACTACTGCTACCGTAACCGTTGGTGCTATTACCGCTGGTTCTATTACCGTAATGACGCCTGCGACTATTAGAAGAAGAGCGGGAACTGGACATAATAGACCGAATTATCCATCCTATCAATAACACAGGCAAGGCAAGGATTAAGAAAAATATGAACACGCCACCTGATGAGTTATCATCCGTAACAACTGGCGATTGAGCAGGTATTGGCGACGGTGTTACCCCTTGTCCTGGTACTATGGGAGCCAAAGGCAGCGTATTTTGAGATTGAGTATTTGCAGACGGTTGTACGCCTTGTCCTGGTACTATGGGAGCCAAAGGTAGCGCGTTTTGCGATCGCACATTTGCGATCGGAGTTTGCAAAACATTAACTAACGCCTTTGTCCCCGCCAATGTCCCCCCGTCAAAGTCTTGCTGTTTAAATTTGGGCGTAATTTCCGTTTGAATAATACTCACAGTTTTCGCATCCGGCAAAATGCCTTGAATCCCGGTACCAGTTTCAATCTGAACGCGGCGTTCCCCCGACGAAATCAACAATAAAACTCCGTTATTTTTACCTTTCTTGCCAATTCCCCAAGAGTTAAATAATTCTGTAGCAAATGCTTTGGGTGTCGCGGATGGCTTAGTATCAGGCACTGTCACCACTGCAATTTCTGAGCCATTTTTCGCCTCCAACTCCGCAATCACCTGATTTAGCTGAATTTCCGTGCTGTCGCTGAGAATATTTGCTTTATCTGTTACCCAAGTGTGATTTTGGCGTGGATTCGGTACTTCTTGTACAGTTATAGCTTGGCTGGCTACCGGAAATACAATTGCTGACAAGCACAGCAAACTGCTGAAAGTTATTAGTTTTTTCCTAGATTGTAAGTGCATCGTTTCAGTCTCGTGAATAAGTGCTAATTTGGAATTAAAATAGATATGTCCGCCTAAGTACCATTAAATAATTATCTCGCTTTTACGTCAATTCATATTATTCATAAGCTCGATTCATAAAAGTCATAAATTCAGGTGCTTGTGCGCCTTACATTTATACTGCTAGACGCGCAGGTGGCAAGAAACCGGGTTTTTAACCAAAATTTTTGCCTAAAACCGTCAATCTCGGTTCAAAAACCCGGTTTTTTAGTGGGCGAGTGTCGTCAACTAAGGAACGAAAATTTAATAACTTACACATATTTGTCGGATGGGCGTCCCGCCCGTCTTTTCTGGACCGGCGGGACGCCCATCCCAGAATAATTAAAATTGTAAGTTATTTAATTCTCATTCCTAATTTAGATATATTTAAGGAGAGGGAAGTTGTGGCTGAAAATTCCTGCTGCCTTTATAACCCGATAAGATAGCAATTTTTTCCAAAGATAGCCTACCAGTGTAATATTTACCGCGAATTTCCCAAGTGGGATAAGCTTTAATATTAGCTGCTTTGCACAAATCTGGTTGAGCATCTTTACCTCTGGGATCGCACTCAATGTAAGTAATCGCGGTAAATGCTGGTTGGCCGAAAAGTTCTTGTTGCGTGTGACAGTGAGGACACCAGTAAGCACCGAACATTCTAGCTTTGATAGTCTGCAAATGGGTTGCTAAAGCTATTTGATCTGGCACTGATTCGCTAGTAATCGGCGGGCCTTCTTGTTCGGTGACTGGCAATTTGGCAGGAGCTGGAGGGGGAGGAGGAGGGAGGGTTTGTGCTAAAGTTTGAGTGGATTTGTTGCTGAAACTGAACTGTGCAATTCCTCCGTCTGCTTTGGTACTGCCGAAAATGCCCAAAGTTAGGAAAATTGCGATCGCACAAAAGTTGAATTTGCTTAGTCTCATCTGGGATTTCATCTGGGATTTGCTAGGATTTTACCAGTTTGGGCGATCGTTTCTGCAACATCGCAATATTGACGGAATATCAAGTATATGCTATCTTATCAATAAATAAGTGGTAGCTCAAATGAGTATCACCCAAAACCCAGAAGCAGAGCTGATGAAAAAAATCCGTAGTTTACCGCCAGATAAAATTACGGTATTAAAAGATTTTATCGACTTCCTATTAACGCGAAGTGAAGCTGGTGTTCTAGTTGATACTGTGACCAAACTCTCAGAAGCAGCTTTTGCTAAAATTTGGGATAACCCAGAGGATGCGGAGTATGCGGAGCAATTGGAAGAATCTGCGGCTCTCTATGCAGAAATCTATAAGGAAGATACAGACTTGCAAGAATTGACGGAGTATTGATATTACGAAGCGATCGCCCTTTCCCATTTTATTATTAAAAAATTAGTGGTTATGAGACTTGACAAAAAATGGCAAAATCTGCCATATTAAAAATAACGAGTTAAATGAGGTAAGTAATACCCGTGACAAGCATGAATATTTCTCTACCTGACTCAATGCGAACTTATATAGAAGCACAGGTAGCCCAAGGTGGTTATAGTACAGCTAGCGAGTATTTCCGTGAGTTAATTCGCCAAGACCAAAAACGTAAAGCTTCAGAACGTTTGGAAGCGATGTTATTAGAGGGTTTGGAATCGGGAAATCCTACCGCTATGACGGAGGAAAATTGGATGGAGATTCGTCAAGCTGTGCGATCGCGTATTTCCCAGAATCAGGGGTTGCAGGGAGAAAAATGACCTCGATCCAAAAACGTCCGCAAGTTATCCGCGATTTAATTGAATTGGCAACTTACATTGCGGAAGATAATATGGATGCTTCCGATCGCTTTCTTGTCGCGGCGGGAGAAACCTTTAAACAATTGGCCCAAACGCCGAAAATGGGAAAACGCTGTCAATTTTCTCATCCGAATTTAATCGATGTGCGACAATAAGCTATTAAAGGTTTTAGGAGATATCTGATTTTCTACCGTCTCATAGACTCAGAGGTAGAAATTTTGCGCGTGATTCACGGAGCACGGGACATCGAAGATATTTTTGATAATGTTGATGAGAATGAATAAATCTTTAGTCTTGAGATGGGAAGTTGAAGAGCGATAGCCCTTCTGGATTGTTAGAAAGGGCGATCGCTCTTTTTTGACCACAGATGGACGCAGATTAACGCGGATGTCAGAAGGTCGATCGCTCGTTTGATGAATTATGGTCGATCGCCTTTCTGAATTATCCTGAGAAATGGCGATCGTTCCCTATTTCCTTTGCGAAGATTCTACCAGTTCTGATTCCTGAAGACGTTGCGATAATAGGCAATCTTCAAAGCTGAAAGCTTCTGAGTCTAGAAAACTAGCGATCGCCATTTCGATCGCAGCTTCCAGAGAGCATTCTAGCTGCGTAGCTTTTTCCATCAGGGCGACTTTCACATAGTCCGGCAAATGGGTCATCAGCGAATGAATAGCGGATGGTGGCAAGTGTTGGATGTTGAGGGTATGATTCATTGTTCTCTGGGGATTTTAACGTTGTAGGGAGGATTTGTAGCTTGCAGGATGAGGGTTTCTAATTCATATAATAACCCTGGTTTTTGCCATTGGTTGAGGGTAACAAAGGCGATCCTTACATCATCTGGATCGTAGCGATCGAGCCAGCCCCAGAGAAAGGCTTTGTGACCGCCTCGGAGTCGATCGCGGAGGTTCTTGGCTTTGCCGATGTAGAGCAATCCTTCGGTGCGATGTCGAAAGGCGTACAAACCAACTTTAGCAGGAATGGTGTCGAAGTCGCGGCTGAGGGGATGGCATCGATCGAAGGGGGTAAAGGCGAGAGTGTCGAGAATTTGGCGGGCTTCTTGCTGGATGGGGGTGGTCATGGAAATTGGGAGATGGAAGCGGTTATTCCATCCTACAAGCAGAAGCGAGATCCATTTTGGATAGTTCCAAAATGGATCTCGCTTTTATTTTTGGTGAGAGTTAGCGTCGGGCGATCGCTATAATTCCAAATAGCGCTGCAAAATCTCTTGAGCTTGGGAAAATAGCTCGGATTCCAATTGGCCGACTTGCTGTACTAATCTCGTTTTGTCGAAAGTCATGAGATCGACACAGACTAGCAAACTGTCTGCATCTAAACCATTTTGTGGGGATGCGGGTACTAATATTACAGCAGCAGAAATCCGAGGATCGTGAGCACGAGCGGAGGTAAACGGCAAAACAGTCACTTTGCTGCGTCGCTCGTTAAACAACGTACCAGAAATCACTAATGCCGGTCGCGTTTTGCGTATTTCTGTTCCTACTGACGGATCGAATCTAGCTATCCAGATACTTCCCAGTCGGTAATCGCTTGAGCTTGCCATTCCTCATCCCATCCTAAATCTAATTCGTCAATTAGCTTACAAGCTTCTGCTAAAGCTTGGTTTTCTTGTTGTTTTCGCCATTGTTTTAAGAGAGATTCGATCAAAGCACTGGGGTTTGGCGCTTTTTGATTGACGTATGTGAGTAAGTCATCTGGCAAGCTGATAGAGATGTTGCTCATTGGCTAATCAGAATAGTATTTTGGGATCATTTTAGCAATAATTGGCTGAACTGACAATTATTTGTGAGTTGAATGCAAAATAAGGGCGATCGCCCTTCTGAATTGTTAGAAAGGGCGATCGATCTTTTTTGACCGCAGATGGACGCAGATTAACGCGGATGTAAGAAGGGCGATCGATCGTTTGGTGAGTTATGGGCGATCTGCCTTCAGAATATGGGAGAGAAAGGGCGAGGGATCATCCGACTATCTAAGAACTTTATTTTGTGCTTCCCAAAAAGCTTGTAAAGGACTCATTGTTCTTGCTGTTAGTTCATTAATTGCAGCTTTTGCTTGGGTTACACCAGGTGAGAGGACATTTAGAGCTGCATTTTTATCTGATGTCGTTGCAACAGTTAAATGAAGGTGAGGAGCCATCCCTCCTATAATCCCAGGACTACCAATAACTGTTTCCTTAGCAGTCACTGGTTGATCAATTTTACTTTTACCCGATGCTAGATGTAAGTACCACCAAAAACGATTGACACGTTTTCCGTCTACCTTTTCCTGAACACAAATAGCCCTTCCGCTACCAGGTCCATAGTCAGAGATGTCTTGAACAACTATGCCATCAACTGGCGAGTGAATCACATTTGTGGTCGAAGCTGACATATCAATCCCAGAGTGAATCCAACCAACTTTATTGCCTATTTTTGCTTTCTCGATGTAGCCTTTGTCATAAGCATAACCAGCGTCGGATTCGAGCAAGCTACCTTTGAAAATTGCCTTGGAAAGATCAACATACATTTGACGTACTTTTTGACTGCGTTCAATCGTCTGAAGTTCCGAGTATAACTTAGAGTTATTCTTCGGATCTTCTTGATTAGAATAGAGAAAAGAATCACCTGTCTGCAAATCCCACCAACGATCGTCACCTAAGATTGGCTGATTAGGAACAGATATAGATGGCACAGATACAGATGGCTTACCATCTCCTTCTCTGTATGCGATCGCCTTAACGCCATTCCAGGAAATGTAACCCTTCTCAAAGTATTGGATTAGCGTTCCATCCCCTTGGCCCTTTTCTGCACTCTTCGGAGCGCCCAACCAGCCATCCAATCCACCTGTTTTCAAGAATTCCTGACGTATGGCACCATAAAGCGGGAAAGTTCCATTTTTACTGCTAACAATTGACCCTTTGTCAAATGTCTGATAGCTCACGCCATTATAGTTGATGACATCAGAAGTCGGATTGCCCAGTGTTCCTTTAGAATTCTGGAAAACTGGATAAAAATTGCCACCAATCGTGTGCCCGTTGAGAAAAAATTGATTGGGCTTGGATTGATTGGGCTTGGATTGATTGGGCTTGGATTGATTGGGCTTGGATTGATTGGGCTTGGATTGATTGGGCTTGGATTGATTGGATTGGAATTAGCTGGAGGCAGTAATGGGGGGTTTCCAGGCGGGTAGCCCTTCGTGTATGCACTCGGTACCCAGTAAGATTTGCCGTTTTGATTTATCCGAAACCACAAAGCATCTGGCTTTTGTGTGGTGAGATCCGGGACTATTTCCCCGTAAGTCCAAGCATCGAAAGTGAAAGTCTGACCTTTAGATCCAATACTCACATTGCTACGATCGTTAAAACTAGGGCTATTGCGTAGATTCACACCAGTAGTTGACCAAATAATCGATGTAAAACTTCCTGTTTTTATGTCATAAGTCGCCCTTTCCCAAGGGGTAACTTTTCCTTCTAAACCCCAAGTTGTCGGACTCAAGAAAGGACTAGGCGTGTAACTTTGCGGCTTTGTTTCCTTCGCCACTTGCACAGCCTTATTCAAATTCACCACCCCAAAACCCGTTTCCTCATCCCATCCGGGCTCCTTCAAATCGATCGCACTTCCAGTCAAAACATCGATAACCTGAGTCACACTCAAAGCAGGATTGCTATCCCAAACCTTAGACAACATTCCCGCCGCCTTAGCTGCGGATGCCGAAGTTCCCGACATTTGACCGACATCATCGCCAACAGTCGATAAAGTCGGATTTTCAATTGTTCCACCGGGCACTAAAATATCCAAACCGTAGCCGTAACTCGAATAATCCGATCGCCCAAAACCATCCGACGAACCAACCGTGATAATATTGTCAAACTCCTGAGAAGATTGACCCAAAACCGACATCACACCGCCGTCATTACCAGCCGCTACAACCAACAGCACCCCATTTTGACGCGCATTTTCCAAAGCCGCACGCTCCCGCGCTGTAAACTCGTAACGAGTAGTAATGCTACCGTCAGCATTCTTTTGAGTTAAATCCAGGGGAAGAAGTGCGATCGCATTCTTCTTCTTTTGTCCCTTCGCTTCACTTACAAAATCAGTTAAAGCTAAATCCCATTCCCCCGAACCAATTGCCCGACTTAGGTAAACATTCGCCCCATCGTTGTAGCCATCAATCCCGATATCATTCCCTTGAATTGCACTTACTAAACCCCAGCTAAACGTGCCGTGTTCGTTCCCTTCTCCAGCATTTAACAACGGGTTGCTGTCTTTGTCGATGCGATCGCGCCCCAAGGTCACTTTAGAATAATCCAAATCGGGATTCTTCGCAGCAAACCCAGTATCGATGATGCCTACAAAAGTGCGATCGACCGTTGGCGCCACACTGATAGGGATAGGCGCTTCAGTGTCGATCGGTTGTTCAATTACAGGCAGTTTTGGGTCGATCTTAGGTGGTTGTGAAGGAGTTGGGGGGGCGATCGGAGGTTTTACTCTTACAGGCGGTGCGATCGCAACTGGCGGTACAACAGCAGGCGGTGTTGTCGCAACTGGCGGTGTTGTCTCAACTGGCGGTACAACAGCAGGTGGCGTTGTCGCAACTGGCGGTACAACAGCAGGCGGTGTTGTCGCAACTGGCGGTGTTGTCGGCGGTACAACAGCAGGCGGTGTTGTCGCAACTGGTGGCGTTGTCACAACTGGTGGCGTTGTCGGCGGTACAACAGCAGGCGGTGTTGTCGCAACTGGCGGTGTTGTCGCAACTGGCGGTGTTGTCGGCGGTACAACAGCAGGCGGTGTTGTCTCAACTGGTGGCGTTGTCGGCGGTACAACAGCAGGCGGTGTTGTCGCAACTGGCGGTACAACAGCAGGCGGTGTTGTCGCAACTGGCGGCATTGTCGGCGGTACAACAACTGGAGGTGTTGTCGGCGGTACAACAACTGGTGGCGTTGTCGCTACAGGCGGAGTTGTCGGCGGTACAACAACTGGCGGAGTTGTCGGCGGTACAACAACTGGTGGCGTTGTCGCTACAGGCGGTGTTGGAGTGACATACTCGATCAATTTCTTGCCGCCATCGAGTTTAGTCCAATCTTTGCTCTTATCGATCACTTTGTCGATCGACACAGCCTTACCAGTCGCACCAGTCAACTTGAAAACTAAATCGTTGTAATCTTTATCAGAACCCCGATCGACTCGCTGATCTTCCATCGCAAATGCCTTGCCGGTGCCAGTCACATCTGCTATTTGACCAAACAAAAAAGCATCATCTGGATTCAGGCTAGATAAAGATAATAACGGACGTTTGTCACCGTCCGCACCCGGATTGTTAAAGATATCTCGCACAGTACCATTTGGTACTAACATCACCGCAAAAGCATCTCCCGGTTTCATCCCAAATTTTTTCGCGCCACTGTACTGTCCCTCGTTATAGTTTTCCTCTCCTAAACCGCCGTTAAATAGCGGATTTGCACCTTCTATGGAGTCAGAAATTACGACGTGACCAAAGGTAGAATTTGTCAGAGCTCGTCTTGCTGATTCTTTGATAAATTCCTCAGAATTAGGATCGAAGTTCTCCATACCTTGTACGCTAAAAATGGCAACTTCACCTTTATAATTGCCGCCGTCATGTAGCCAGTCAAAACCAACTTGACCAGTTGAATCGGGAGTGAAGAAACCGGAGGTAACGCCTAAGCCTGTCAGCGGATCGACTTTTCCGTCTGGGGTTAAAGTAACTTGATAATTTGTATCGCGCGAAGGTGCAGAGATTTTTAGTGCATAATTTGTTGCGCCCAAATTATCGATGCTAAAAGTGCCCGAATTTGTGCCGTTGGTTTCGATATCTTTGACGACTTTTCCCTGAGTGTCGAGAAGCTGCATCCCAACAATGGAACTAAATCCGACCGCCGTAACTCGAAAGCTACCCGGATTCAGCCGATTAAAACGATAGGTGTCTGTGGGGTCAGTTTTACCTGCGAAGTCGATCGAGATATAGTTGTCGCTTAAATTGCCGATCGATATATTAGACATGGTGCACCTTGATTAATCCAATAATTTGGGCTGACATTTATCTATCAGAGGTGCGTCGGAGTTTTTATGCGAAGTTTCTGTTTTTGTAATATAACTTTACACAGAGGGTGGGTCAAACTCGCTGAACTTCCGCCGCTACTTATCTATCTGGAGTGCGTCGGAGTTTTTATGCGAAGTTTCTGTTTTTGTAATATAACTTTACATAGAAGGTACGATCGTCAGAAAAGCCAGTCTTGAACAGGCAAGATGCCTGTTCCACAATCATTATTGGAGAGGCTTAGTGGACTTATTTAACCCACGTAGGTGGGTTTTGTTTGTGTAGGCGCGGTTTCCAACCGCAGGCTAAAAAATCTCCCCAACAATCATTCCCGCCAATATGACAAACCCAACCCAAACATTTTGGCGAAAGATTTCACCGTAAACAGGCTTGGGAATATCGGCTTTTCGCAGTTGACTGTACTGCAAAAACCACAAAATTGCCGCCGCACAAATTGCTATCCAAAAACCGACGTGCAAGTGCAGATTAATTCCCATTGCTGCTAATAAACCTACAGTACCAACAAAGAAAAAACCCACAGCATTAGTTACGTTATCCCCGAAAAAGATAGCGCTAGAATTGACGCCCACACGCAAGTCATCTTCTTTGTCGCTCATTGCGTAAACTGTATCAAATCCCATCGTCCACAAGACTACCGCGCCCCACAGCAACCAAGTTGCTAATTCTAATTTATTGACGGCGGCACTCCAACTAATTAAAACTGCAAATCCCCAGGCAATTGATAACACTAATTGCGGCACGGGAAAAAATCTTTTTGCTAGCGGGTAACAGATAATTACTGGTACGGCGGCGACACACAGCCAGAAACTTAAAGGATTGAGATAAAAAGCGAGAATGGCGGCGCAAGCAAAGGAAATTACAGCGACTCCGATCGCAGTTTGCACTTTTAGGGCGCGGGATGCAAGGGGGCGCGATCGCGTTCTTTCTACTTCCGGGTCAATATCGCGATCCCACAAGTCGTTGATGACGCATCCCGCCGCACTCGTGGCTAAGGTACCCAACACTATCACCCCTACCAATGCGGAGGGCGGCTTTCCGTCTGCTGCTAAAAAGACGGCCCACAGGGCTGGAATCATTAAAATTAGCCTTCCTGCTGGCTTGTCCCATCTCAACAGCCGGATGATAGTAAGTAGTGTAGATTCAGATTGGCGATCGGGCTCTATAAGCATTTCAATTCTAGATTTTAGATTTTTAGCTTTAAATTCTATCAAATTTTAGGCAAAATCACCTACTATAGCGGTTCTCAAAAAAGTGATGTATGTCCCGATGCCCTCTTTGCCCCATGCCCGATGCCCCATGCCCGATGCCCTATGCCCTAATTCCCGATTTTTGCTGATTTAAGATCGCGCCTCACTGGATTCGTGAAATAATCATAAATATCTGTCAACCCCGATACACTCCAATGGTTAATTCACTTGCTGCTGCGGAGTCAAATCGCATTATTGCCGCTATTGATATGGGTACTAACTCGTTTCATATGGTGGTGGCGCGGATCGATCCGAAATTGCCTGCGTTTGCGATTATTGCTAGAGAAAAAGATACGGTTCGGTTGGGTGATTGTGAGGCTAAAACAGGGTGTTTGAAGTCTGAAGTGATGGAAAGGGCGATCGCAACTTTGCGCCGTTTTCAAGATATTGCTAAAACTTTTAATGCTGAACAAGTCATCGCTGTGGCTACCAGTGCAGTTCGAGAAGCGCCTAACGGGCGGGATTTTCTCAAACAAGTTGCTGACGAATTAGACTTGAATGTGAGCTTAATTTCCGGACAAGAAGAAGCGCGGAGAATTTATCTCGGTGTTCTTTCGGGTATGGAATTCAACAATCAATCGCAGGTGATTATTGATATTGGTGGCGGTTCTACTGAGTTAATTTTAGGAGATAGTTCTGAACCGCGCTGTCTCACCAGCACCAAAATTGGTGCTGTGCGCTTAACAGGAGAATTTGTCAAAACTGACCCGATTAGCCGGGAGGAGTTTGCCTATTTGCAAGCTTATATTCGGATTTCGCTGGAAAGACCGATCGACGAATTGCGATCGCAATTCAAGATAGGCGAACATCTGCGCTTGATCGGAACTGCGGGAACCATCGAAACTCTGGCTGCAATTAACGCTCGCGAAAAGTTGGGAACAGTTCCGAGTCCGCTGGCTGGATATCAGTTAAGTTTAAAAGATTTGCGCGAGCTAGTCAATCGTTTCCGCAAACTTTCCTACTCCGAAAGGCTAGCAATTCCCGGAATGTCGGACAAGCGGGCGGAAATTATTCTCGCCGGGGCGTTGATTTTGCAGGAAGCGATGGCATTATTAGGTATGGAATCCCTCACGGTGTGCGATCGATCTTTAAGAGAAGGCGTCATTGTTGACTGGATGCTAAGTCGGGGTTTGATTGAAAACCGATTGCGCTATCAAGGTTCAATCCGCCAGCGCAGTGTTCTGCACATGGCCCAAAAATATCAAGTTAACTTACAACAAAGCGAAAGAACCGCCGAATTTGCACTCAATTTATTCGACCAAACCCAAGGAATTCTGCACAATTGGGGAAGCGAAGAACGCGAGTTGCTGTGGGCGGCATCGATTCTGCATAACAGCGGTTTGTACGTCAGCCATTCGGCGCACCACAAGCATTCTTACTATTTAATTCGCAATGGTGAATTATTGGGATACACTGAAACTGAGATTGAAGTAATTGCCAATATAGCTCGTTACCACCGGAAAAATCCTCCAAAAAAGAAACACGAAAATTTTGTCATTCTCCCGAAAAAATACCGAGAAGTCGTTAGTAAATTGCATCCATTTCTGCGGTTGGCTGTGGCTTTGGATAGGCGGCAGATTGGGGCAATTACTGATTTCAAATGCGAACACCGCCCGGAAGTTCGAGAGTTTCACTTGCGGCTGCAACCGCTCAATCCCGGTGACGATTGTGCTTTGGAACTGTGGAGTTTAGATTATAAAAAGCCGTGTTTTGAGGATGAGTACAATCTGAAATTAGTGGCAACTTTAGAGCCTACTTTGGTGGCAGTTTAAATAGGAGGTAGAGCAACTGTAGGGTGCGTCAGGCAAAAATTATCTGTATGTCGTCAAAACATTTAGTCCTGACGCACCCTACAATAACTAACCGTAGGGTGCGTCAGCCGAAGATTCTCTGTCTATCGTTTAAAATTTTTACAACAGACGCACCCTACAATGAGTTGCCAATTTCAACATTTTCAACATAAAATAGACAAATGTCAAATCCCTTGCTTTCCCTCAACTACGAACCCGCCCTCGAATCCCTCGGTGGCGACTACTTTGATGAAGTCCCGGCGGCAGATTTTCCGCAGCACATCCTCCGCTTCCGCAACGACCAATTATTGCCGACATTGGGCTTAGATCCGGCACAAGTAACCGACGAAGATTTCATTCAAGCATTCGGCAAATTTCACTGCGTGCGTCCCTTTCTCGCACTCCGCTACCACGGCTATCAATTCAACGAATACAACCCGAATTTAGGCGACGGTAGAGGCTTTTTGTACGGCCAAGTTCGCGGTACTGATGGCAGACTTTACGACTTCGGCACTAAAGGTTCCGGCCGCACTCCCTACTCGCGCAGCGCTGATGGTAGACTCACTCTCAAGGGGGGAGTTCGCGAAGTTTTGGCGGCTGAAGCTTTGCACCGATTGGGAGTTCGCACGTCTCGCTGTTTTAGTTTGGTTGAAACGGGTGATGCTTTGTGGCGGGGCGATGAACCTTCTCCGACGCGATCGTCCGTGATGGTGCGTTTTAGCCACTCTCACATCCGCTTTGGCACTTTTGAAAGGCTAAATTATATCCGTCGCCCGGACTTAATTAAAAAACTTTTAGATTTTGTCATTGAATATTACTATCCTAAACTGCATCTAGAAGCTAGCACTTCTGGTGTTTCATCGGAAGAAAAGTATGCGCTATTTTATGCGGATTTAGTCAAGCGTGTAGCCGAATTGGTCGCTCAGTGGATGGCGGCAGGTTTTTGTCATGCGGTGCTGAATACTGATAATATGTCGATTACTGGTGAAAGTTTTGATTACGGGCCTTTTGCGTTTATTCCGACTTATAATCCGAAGTTTACAGCAGCTTATTTTGACTATTATGGTCTTTATGCTTACGGCAATCAACCGTTTATTTGTCACGGGAATTTGGAGAAGCTTCAGCAACCGCTAGCAGCGGCGATTCCTCAAGCTGATATGGATGCTGCTTTGGCTAAGTTTGGTGGGTATTATAATACTACTTACCGACAGTTGATGCTGAATAGGTTGGGATTTGAGGATTTGTCTGAGGCTGATGGTGATGAGCTTTTGAAGCTGACAATTAAGATGCTGGCGGAGTCTCAAGTTGATTATCATGATTTCTTTTTTCAATTGCGAAGACAGTTTAATCGCACTTGGCGAGATGATGTCAATCAAATTTTTAGCGAGGCCGAAGCGACGGAGTTGTTAGCACCTTGGCGGGAGTTTTATTGTCACGTTTTGCAAAGTTTATCGGCGGATGATATGGATAAGATGGCGGACAGGTTGCGCCAGCACAATCCGGAACAATCGCTGTTGAGGCCGACGATTGAGGCTGTTTGGGAACCGATCGCTCTTGAGGATAATTGGCAACCTTTTTATGATTTGGTTGAGCGAATTCAAAATCCAGAAGGTTAGTAAGGTATGTTGTTGCGCTTTAGCGCTCTTTTGCATATATATATAGAAGAAAGAGCGCTGAAGCGCAACAACGTACCTAAGAATTATTTGAGTTTGTCAATCTCAAATTGTGCGTCTTTGTAACCGCCGGTAAGTCCTTGATCGAGAAAGATTTTGCCTGCTTTCTCGAAATCGCTAATTGCTCCTGCTTTGTCTCCTAACGATCGCCTAACCATGCCTCTACCGTAGTAAGCACCAGCATAATTCGGATTGATCCGAATGGCTTGCACGTAATCGGCGATCGCACTATTGGAATTATTTAACTGCTGGTAAACCTTGGCCCGATTGGCGTAAGCTTCAGCATCGTTGGGATTGAGCCCGATTGCTGCGGTAAAATCGGCGATCGCCCCCTGTGTATCTCCCCCGGCACTGCGAGCTAAACCGCGATTGCTGAAAGCATTATAATCCTTGGGATTTAGTGTTGTCGCTTGAGTGCAATCGGCAATTGCTTTCGGGTAATCCTTCAAATTTAAATAAGCAATACAGCGATTGTTATAGGGAACCCCATCTTCCTCGCTTAGCGAAATTGCCTGAGTGCAATCGTCAATTGCGGCTTGATGCGCTCCTAAATTCAACTGCGTGCTGCAACGATTCGCGTAAGCATCTCCACTCTTGGGATCGATCGCAATTACCTGACTATAATCCGCCAATGCTCCCTGATAATCTCCTAGGTGAAAGCGCGCTCTCCCCCGACTGTACAAAGCATCCACATTCTGAGCATCGAGCTTAATTGCCTCAGTATAATCTCCAATCGCCCCCTGCAAATCGCTGCTCCCAGCCCGAGCCAACCCCCGCGAATGATAAGCTTTAACCAAGTTCGGCTGCAACCGAATTACTTCAGTCAAATCCCCAATAGCCGTCTTGTAATCTTGCATTTCTAAATAAGTCACTCCTCTTTCATAGTAGGCATCAACATCGTTGGGCTGGAGCTTCAAAACCTGAGTGTAATCCTCAATCGCTCCGCGCTTATCGTTGAAATCGCGACGGGCCAGCCCTCGGTTAAAATAAGCCTTAAAATATTGAGGATTGAGAGCGATCGTCTGAGAATAATCGGCAATTGCTTCTTGATATTTTTTTAAATCATAATTAGCATTACCCCGCTGATAAAAACTCTCACCATTGTTAGGATTTAATTGAATTGATTTGTCAAAAGCCTGCAAAGCTGCTGCCGCATCTTGATTGCGAGACTTTGCTACTCCCTTTTCGTAATATTCCTTGGCTTTGATCGGATTCGGGCGGCTGCAATAATTAAACAGAAATACCATAGCAATCGCCCCGCAGCCAGCGAATATCAGCCACCAAAACCGACTTCCCAAACCTGAAGAAAAAGTATTGGAAGACAGTAAGCTCGACGGAGAAATATTTTTATTTTGAGCCGTATTTCCAGGCTCTTGGCGGTGTTTCAGCTTGCTGAGAGCGGCCAAAACTTCCTCAGCCGATGGATAGCGTTTGCTAAATTGGTGGCAGACCATTTTGTCAATTATATTTGCCAGTGCCTGAGAACATTGAGCTCGGTTTCGCCAAACAATTTCCCCAGTGTGAGAAGGACTCGGATCTTGCAATTTTGGCAAATCCGTACCGGGCAAACCAGTGATAGCTTGGATCGCCATCATCCCGACGGCATAGAGGTCGCTGCTAAATTGCGGGTTGCCTTGAAATTGTTCGATCGGCATATAAGCCGGAGTTCCCGTCGCAATGGTGCGCGGAAATTCTGTATCGTACTCGCTGGCGTGATTGGCAACTTCTTTAACCGAGCCGAAGTCAATTAAAACTAATTTGCCGTCTGGTTTGCGGCGGATTAAGTTGGAGGGATTAACATCGCGGTGAATCACTCCCTGAGAGTGTACGAAGGCAAGAACTTTTAACACTTCTTCCAACAGATCCAGCACTCTTTCTTCGCGCCAAGGTTGACCGGCCACAATTTCCCGATTGAGGGCGTGGCCGGGTACAAATTCTTCTACGAGGTAGAATTGATTGCTTTCTTCAAAATAAGCTAGTAAAAAAGGAATTTGATCGTGTTTTCCCAGTTTTTCTAATATTTCTGCTTCTTGTTTAAATAATCGGTAAGCTGTTTTGAGAACTGTGGAAGTGTTGCTGGGAGGGCGCAGTTGTTTGACTACACATTGAGGGTGACCTGGGCGGCGAGTATCGACTGCTAAATAAGTTTGTCCGAAGGCTCCCGAGCTGAGGATTTGGACTACGCGATAACGCCTGTCTAAAAGTTGACCAACCATGTTCATATCGGAATTTGAGAAGTGGTAATTGGTAATTGGTAATTGATAATTGCGAATTGGTAACTGGGAAGGGGGAGTTGGTAATGGGTAATTCGTAATTGGTGATTTTTGCTGTTTCCTTTTTTGTTCTTGATTTTTCATTTTTGCTAATGACATTTGACAGTTGACAGTTGACAGTTGGCAGTTGGCAGTTGACGGTTGACGGTTGACGGTTGACGGTTGACGGTTGATAGTTGGCAGTTGGCAGTTGGCAGTTGGCAGTTGGCAGTTGATAGTTGGCAGTTGATAGTTGATAGTTGGCAGTTAACAGCTTGCCCGAAGAGCGCAAAAGAAGGGTTGACAGTTGAGTGTTTAGGGAGCATCTCTGTTTTGCATTTAATAGTGCGAGCGTCCCCGCTCGCGAGTCCTGGAATAGTCGCGAGCGGGGACGCTCGCACTATAATAAAAAATGCTTTTTTCAAAAATGAGATGCTCCCATTGTTTACCGACTACTGACTACTGACTAATAACGTTCGCGAGCGGGGACGCTCGCGCTAATAACCAATAACCAATAACCAATAACCAATGACTAATGACTAATGACTAATAGTTTATTTAGAATCTTTGATCTGTGCTTGTGCGTTTTGAAAACCATCGGCTCTTCCTTGTTCTAGAAACAGTGTTGCAGCTTTCTGAAAATCCTCGATCGCCCCAGCCCGATCTTTGAGTTGGCGGCGGACGAGACCTCGGCTGTAAAAAGCGCTAGCATTGTTGGGGTTGAGCCGTAGCGACTGAGCGAAATCCTCAACCGCTAAAGGGTAATTTTTGAGTTCTGAGTAAATAGTACCGCGATTGCTGTAAGCTACTGCATCGCTGGGATTGAGCTTAATTGCTTGAGTGAAATCTTCGACGGCCCCCTGCTTGTCTCCCGAAGCCGATCGAGCTAATCCTCGATTGCTGTATGCTTTGGGATTGTTGCTGTTGAGTCCGATCGTCAAACTGCAATCTTCGCTGGCCTTTTGAAATTGCTTTAAATTCAGATGAGCAATGCAGCGGTTGTTGTAAGCTGCTTCATCTTTGGGATCGAGGCGAATTGCTCGGCTGCAATCTTCAATCGCTTTGTCGTAGGTTGCTAAATTTAAGTAAGCGCTGCACCGATTGGTATAAGCATCAGCTTGGTTTGGTTCCAATTCGATCGCCCTACTGTAATCTTCCATCGCTCCTTGATAATCTGCTAGATTAAAGCGCGATCGACCGCGACTGTAGTAAACCCCAGCTTCCTTGGGGCTAATTTGAATCGCTTGGGTAAAATCCGCCATTGCTCCGGTTTTGTCGCCGTTGGCCGATCGAGCTAAACCCCGATTGCTGTATGCTGTAGCATCGTTGGGATTGAGCCGAATTGCTTGAGTGTAGTCTTCAATTGCCGCGCGGTAGTCTGCCAAATCGTAATAGGCTAAACCCCGCTGATAATATATGTCACCGTTGTTAGGATTGAGCCGCAATACTTGGGTAAAATCTTCCACAGCCCCCCGCTTGTCGCCGGTGTCGCGGCGGGCGAGAGCTCGATTGTAGATGGCTTTGGTGTGGCTGGGATTGACTTTAAGTGCTTGGGTGTAATCGGCAATTGCTTGCTCGGTGGCGCCCATGTCGTAGCGAGCGTTAGCCCGCTTGTAGAAAGTTTCGGCATCGCTGGAATTGAGGGCGATCGCTTGAGTATAATCGGCGATCGCGCCTGTTTTGTCACCTTGCTGCGCCTTCGCAACACCGCGGGCGAACAATTCTTTTGCTCTCGCCGGACTTTGACTGTGCCAAAAGTAAATTATCAGTGCTGTCAATATCGAAGCTGCGGCTATGGCTGCAAACAGCAACAGTTTGGTTGGGCGCTGTCTCGGCTGAAATTGATTTATCGTGTCGGTGATGATGGTGGCTGGCGATCGCCCAGCCTCCCATTTTACCGTGATTTGTTCGAGGTCTGCCAAAACTTCGGTGGCTTCCTGATATCGTTCCTCGTAGTTTGAGAGTGCCATTCGATCGATAATATCTGCTAGGCCTGCCGAACAAGTCGCCCGATCGCGCCAGGAAATTTCGCCTTTGTGTTGTAAGGCACTTAGTTCCTTCGGTGAGAGTCCCGTTACCGCAAGCTGGGCGATCGTACCTAGAGCGTAAATGTCGCTATTGTAGCGGGGGTTGCCCATTGATTGCTCGATCGGCACATATAATGTTTCAGCAGCTAACTCCGGTTTTTTTCCCAAAGGCTTTTTAACAGAATTTGGGGATGTTGGCGCCAACAAATGAGAATTAACGAGCTCCGGGTTAATTTCTTTGTCTAAGCTAAAGTCAATCAACACAAATTTGCCGTCTGACTCGCGTCGAATTGTTCTGTCTGGTTGAATTCGGCGGTGAATGAAACCGTTGGAGTGTATAAACACCAAAACTTCTAATATGGATGATAGCAAAGCAATTACTTGGTCTTGTGCCCAAGGTTCACCGGGTATAAGTTCTTGGCTTAAAGGTTGACCGGCAATAAATTCTTCTATTAAGTATAAACTTTGGTTTTCCTCAAAATACGCCAATAATTCGGGGATTTTGTCGTGTTTACCCAATTTTTCTATTATTTCTGCATTTCTTTGAAATATAATTTTGACTAATTCTGGAGTTTGCGAACTGGTGCCGAGGAGCCGCATTTCTCTAACCGTGCATTGCGGATACCCGGGACGGTGAGTATCTGCTGCTATATAAGTTTTTCCCACTTCACTTGAGTCTGTGACTTTAATGATGCGGTAACGTCTGTCGAGAAGTTGACCAATCATGCTCTGCCCTCTACCCTGTTAATGTTCGATTATCGCATACAATCATAAAAACAATACGGGATGCGGGAAACGAGCGAGACTTCAGTCCTGAGAGGGAAGCGGCACGAGGGAATGAGAGTCCCCGTCTTCTTTCTTTCTTTCTTTCTTTCTTTCTTTCTTTCTAAATTTTGTTGATGAACCTTGAGATATCTAGTATAATAGCTGAAAGCAGACAAGTCAACCAATATTCAGGAAAACAGAGGTGAATAAAACCAAAAAAACAATGGGAGTTCAGCAAATATTACTGTCTCCAACCAAAGAAGTTCAAGCCTTGTTAGAGTATCTCTGTCAACAATCAGGTAAACTGTATAACAGTGGTGTTTATTTAGCTCGTCAGATTTTTTTCAAAACAGGAAAATTGTTGACTGGAAAATTTGACTTATCTTTTGAACCATCAGTTACAAAATCAATGGTTGCTAAATCATTGCCATCAACACCAATGCAGCAAACATTGATGTCAGTAACAGAAGCCTTCAAATCTTTTAAATAATTAAGAGATTTATATATCAAAGGTCAATTACATTTTAACCCCAAGCCACCGGGATACCTGAAAAACTCTAAGTTGTTTAAAGTAGCTTATCCCAATTCTGGAGGTTTAAGACCAAAACTTGTTGGCAATCAGTTAAGGTTTTCCTTGGGTTTAACAGTAAGGCGATGGTTTGGAGTTTCTGAATTCTTTTTGCCTATGCCATCGAATCTTGATTTTTCTCAAGTGAAAGAGTTTACAATTCTCCCGAAAAATGGTTATTTTTACCTGGAAATGTCCTACGAGGTTGAAAAACAACAACATAATTTAGACATTGGTCAAGCATTGTCAATTGACTTAGGAACTTCTGACAATTTAGCAGCTTGTGTCGATACGCTGGGAAACTCTTTATTGATTGATTCTCGTGCAATGAAAGCGATGAATCAATTGTGGAACAAGAAAGTAGCAACTAGAAAAGAAGGAAAACCAGAAGGTTACTGGGATAATTGGCTAGACCGTGTAACTCGCAAACGCAATCACCAAATGCGTGATGGCATCAATAAATCTGCAAAGTTAATTGTCAACCATTGTCTGAAATACGGAATTGGCACACTGATAGTTGGGTGGAATGAAGGCTTTAAGTCTAACAGTAATCTCGGTAAACTGAACAATCAAAAATTTGTTCAAATGCCTTTAGGTAAGCTAAAAAATAGGTTGAAAGAACTGTGCGATTTGCACGGAATCAGATTTCTTAAAACCGAAGAAGCATATACTTCAAAAGCTAGTTTTCTTGATGGTGACTCCCTACCCAAATATGGTCAAAAACCAACTGGGTGGAAAGCATCTGGAAAGCGGATTAAACGTGGCTTATATCAGTCAGATAATGGTATAATTGTGAATGCAGACTTAAATGGTGCTGCCAAGTGCGATTCGTTCAGTCGAAACCGAGAAATCGGGGGATGACTGGCTTCTACAGGGTAATCCATCAGGATTGAGGAAAGCACTTTAATCCCTTGTAGATGATAACTTAATAACCTTGCAGGTGAGCGTCAGTATCCTAGAAAGCGTCAAATCCTGCCCCTCAGACGTAGAGGTGAAAGCATATCCCCCACTGTAGAGACTAGCCATCAATCGGTGAAGCGGGGATAAAAGCGGAAAGAGCTACTAGCCTAAAAAGTGGTATCCCGTGAGCAAGTTCCTATGGATAACGAAAGTGAAGTCACTGCCTGAATCACCGTTACTCCGAACCAGCGAAATAAGGCTTCTTGCGCTGGTAGTCCCAAAAGGGCATTAGTACAGGGTGGTATGAGGATTTTGCCCGACATACCTACGTTACCCAAAAACTCGGTGAAAAGGTGACATCCTAATGGAACAAACCAAAGGTTATGAGGAACGAAGTAACCCACCTGATTACTCTCGGAGAGGTCGAATACTCCGAGCAGTCAGCTAAGACGAAACCTCTGGATTATCCAGGTAACAGGTGGTAGAGATTGAGTCAGAAGCCAACGCCTCACTGTAATGGTGAAGGATATGCTAACGGACTCACGGTAATACGGATGGTATAGCTACAATTCGCAATGTAAATGTCATGAACACGGCAATAAAACCGATGTATGAATGGAGCGATATCAACTGGCGAAAGCTAGAACGTAACGTCTTTAAGTTGCAAAAACGGATATATCAAGCGTCTAATCGTGGTGATGTCAAGCTAGTACGCAAACTCCAGAAATTGTTGATAAGTTCTTGGACAGCAAGAGCATTATCGGTTCGTCGGGTAACTCAGGATAATCAAGG
This sequence comes from Microcoleus sp. PH2017_35_SFW_U_B, assembly GCF_020737865.1. NCBI lineage: Bacteria > Bacillati > Cyanobacteriota > Cyanophyceae > Oscillatoriales > Microcoleaceae > Microcoleus > Microcoleus sp. PH2017_35_SFW_U_B. The sequence goes on along the minus strand of NZ_JAEQDE010000081.1, from coordinate 100 downwards.
GGTGCGACGTGAAGTCGTACATTAGGCGCATCTGCGCTGAATAACTGGAGAGCCGCCTCTCCCGGAGAACTCTCTCTCTCCGTCCCCACATAAAAGAGTG
>NZ_JAEQDE010000195.1:0-10263 GCF_020737865.1 Microcoleus sp. PH2017_35_SFW_U_B | reverse complement strand
CATTTCGCTGATTGCTTGCCTGGAAACCCCAAGTATCCACACCCCTGTCGCGGGCGTCAAGCTTGTAATTACCCGGATTCTCTATAGCCTTAATCATTTCCTCAACATCGAAAACGTAGGAACTTCCTCCCAAACCTAGGGTGGGATAGGAACCAATCAAATATTTGCCGTCGCTCGAAAGCGCTACGTTGTTAGTTAAGCTGCCAGGAATCGGTCGAGTTGCGGCCACCAGTCGAGGATTGGGTTCCAGCGGGTTTGCGATAATGCCTATATTTCCGGCAACAAACGCATATTTCCCGTCTTGCGTTACTGTTACAGCCACTGCCTCGTTGACATCAAAATAGTCAGTGGCCACGCCCAGCGACAAAGGAGCGTAGTTGACTTTAGCACTAAAATTGAGGGGGTCTTCAGACGTAATTTCGAGCACTCCGAAGCCCTTGCCGTCATCCTGAAGCTTTATCTCCTCCCCATTACTTATGGTGCGGACACTAGCAAATCCGTTGGTGAACACCATTTTCTTCGGGTCGGAAGTAGCAGCTATGCCCTCTGTCTCCGATGCGGTGGGGATTACTCCAATCTGCTGGTGCCACTTCCGCTCGTTAGAGCCCTGAGCGCTCGGTTTGTCGCGAGGATCAATGTTGACAGCGTAAAGGTTACGGTTAGGTGTTTGTTCGTTACTGTCGGAACCTGTGGCGAACAGCCGCCGCCCGTCGCTGCTGATGGCTAGCTGACTCAATCCCAGGGGTGATGTGACGTTAATTGTTTGAACGACGGTATGATAAGTTGCTGAATTCGGGTTGATGTCGAGGACGTAGATGTTGGGGCGATTTTGGTCGGCAATGTAAGCGTAATTATCCTTGGGGTCAATGACAATACCTTGCGGGCGAGCTCCCTGATCTATCTCTCGCAGTGCCATCAAATCCACTACCGAAACGCGGCCGGTATTCCGCATAGTCACGTAGGCGCGGGTAGCATTGTTGGTAGGGGCGATCGACTCCGGTCGGTCTGATGGGATATTGGGATTACCCACAGGAATGTTAATAGCAACCGCCAATTTAGCGCTGCTCTGGGTTTCAACAGTTGATAAAGCATCTTTGAGATTAATCTCAGCTAGTGCCTGATTGAATTCTGCATCTTTTAATTATTACCTGCTCGCTTCAATAGCAAACTTTTATTTCTGCCCCGCATTTGTGACTAATTGCTGATTATATTGCAGTAGCAAAAACCAGGATTATCGTACTATAATAATTCAGAAGTTAAACTAATTGAATAGATAAATTATGAATGCTGAAGAATTGGTCGGACGGTATGCCAATGGCGAGAGAGACTTTGCTGAGGTTGACTTGAGTAGTGTCGATTTGAACAGAACAATGCTTATTGATATCAATCTCACCAATACCAATTTGATAAATGCTAACCTCAGCGATGCTAACTTGAGTGGTGCTAACTTGAGCGATGCTAACTTGAGTGGTGCTAACTTGAATGGAACTCAGTTGATTAATGCCAACTTGAGTGGTGCGAATCTGAGGGAGGCTAATCTTAGTGGAGCCAACCTAGAGAGGGCGAACTTGAGCGCTGCCAGCCTCATTTACGTCAACCTCAGCAACGCTAATCTGGAACACGCTGATTTAAATGATACTGATTTACTAGAAGTTGACTTCAGCGGTGCCAATCTCAGTCATGCTAATTTGTGGGGAGCTGATTTGAGTAATGTATATTTTCTTGAAACTAATTGTACAGGAGCTAATTTCAGCAACGCATTCTTGGTGGATGCGGTTATCGAAGGTGCTAACTTTCAGGGCGCACAAATTGATAGCGCTATTTTCGAGATGCAAAAGATTCGATTTCGAGAACTCCGAAGTCGATATGCGGCTGGGGAAAGAAATTTTAGCGGTTTTATGGTGGAGAGGGATGATATTGCTCCCGGCGAGCATTGGGATCTCGGACAATTTAAAGGCTTGGATTTAAGTGGCATTATTTTGCGTAACAGTAGCATCCAAGATATTGGTCTCTACATGGAGGGAGTGATTTTGCGCGGGGCTGACTTGACTAGGGTCGATTTGGGTGAGAGTCATTTTGAAGGAGCAGATTTGAGTAATGCTATTTTGCGGGAAACCCGTATCTTCCAATCGGTTTTTGAGTTTGCCAATTTGAGTGGAGCTGACTTGACGAGAGCTGGGTTAGTCGAGAGTAGTTTTTTCTATACCAATTTCAGTAGAGCCAATTTGAATAAGGCAAGAATCAGCAATCTCCACTTTGTTCGCGATAATTTGACGGAGGCAACCTTTAAGGGAGCCAGGTTTTTTAACGGTGTTTATTTTGAAAAAGCCAATTTGACCCGAGCCGACTTCCGTGGAGCCGACTTCGGGGTGAAAGATAATAATCTTTTTTGGGCTAAGTTTCGAGATTGCCGTTTTGAGGAAACACTGATGCCCGATGGCAGCGTGCGTAGTAATAGCTAAAGTAAATATAGCAATCCTAAATCATTTGTGAATTTCTTACTCTCTCCCCTTCGCAAGGGGAGGGTTGGGGTGGGGTAAAAAAATTACGACTCATTTAGGATTACTATAGACTTCTCTGATGAGAAGTTTATTTCAGCTAGAATGTGAGCTATTGTGGAAGAAGTCTCTGAACCGATCTGAGATTGTCTTTAACAGCAGGATCGTGGATATTAGAAAGAAAATCGTACTGACTGTCTAGGGGTAAATCTTTGTTAAGCCTTGCTTCCAATGCTTTGATACTCATTGTAAACGCTCCATCATTCCACGCTCGATTTTCAAATGTTGGGCCGATCAGACCATCTAAATATTGAGTAGGTTTTGTGTAGTCGAGCGTTTGTTTAATGCTGTAGGAATTGTTAGGTATCCACCAAGCAAAGTGGATATCTGGAACCTCAGATTTGTTTTCAGGTGAAAAGCCTAAAACCACCTTCCAAAGTGCATCCGGCACTTTAATCTTTGCTTGATTATTGCTGTCTGTTCCCGCCGTAAAATTGGTAAATTGGTTGGGACTAGAATCTCCTATTTTAATTGGAGTAGGCCCTTTCACCTCCGTAGGTAAAGGCCCATCGGTTACTGTTCCGCCACCCTCACCTGAACCTCCTGCAAAGATGAAGAATTTAAAATCGCGGTTCTTTGCAAGATCCCGAAGTCCTTTTTCCTGAGTTGCCCAAATTCCTGAGTTTTGCTTGCTATCTTGAGGAATAATATTTGTTGTCAAAAACGTGGCTATGTTATCCTTCTTACTCCTTTGGCGATCCGCAGAAGGAGTTAAATGCCCCCGATCTGCCCAAAAGAAAGCTTTCTTGTTCCACAAAAATCGACCATATTCATCCTTAGTGTAGCTAATCTGAGATTTAAAATCGTAATCATTATCCTGCACCCTATAGAAATTTGGTGCAGGCAATTCTGGATCTTCAGCAAACTTTTCTGCTGCTCTCCCTGCACTGCCATTTGCCCAACCTTTGTCAAGTACCCAGCCCACCCAGTTAGGAGTATTTGTTTGACCATTGTAGGAAAGAGTATATTGAGGCTTCTCTATCAAGTAGTTAGTTTGATAGGTGTTATTCGGATCGGTGTTATCCAGATAACTTCTAGCACGATTGGGATTACCAAACTTGAGCGAATCACTTTGGAAGAAAACATTATCTAGGTAGACAGGAATAGATGCTTTGCCTTTGAATTCAACAGTTGCCACTTGACCGCGCAGTCTTTCTGGTACATCAATGTAGAAAGATTCAAAGCCAGTTCTGCCGTAATCTACTTTATATTTATCTTCTAGGTAAGTAGAAGGAACACCGACAGCATCTGTGCCATTTTGGGCTTTTTGGAGAGTTATTGTTTGAGAAAACTCTGGAATTGAGGGATCTAATGGTCGAATAGTAACATCAAGCGTACCTTTAGGGTTGGCATTAGACCTATTAGGAACCCCAGGTGCGTGTAGATCGAGTCGAAGGGAACCCCAATCAGGAACGGCAAAGAAATTGTGCGTAATGCTTTCACCTGATTTGAGCTCCAAAGCATAATTGGGTTGACCCAAATTAGCCCCTACTACAGGGCTAGATAAAGTAAGGAATGGGTTGCGAATCTAGTTGAGCCGCTACAGCATCAAAATTCCCATTAAACAAAGTAGGAACCGCATAATCACCCCGCATCCTAGCCGAGTAAGTATTATCTTCTAACACCGAAACCCGATTATTTTTCAAATAATTCTCAAAGTTACCCAACTCAGTTTTAGTCTTCTTCCCACCATCAAAATAAGGTCGTAATTGAGAACCTCCACCTAAAACAGAATGGAACCAACCCGTACCAATTCCTTCCCAAGGAGCTTTAATATCTCCCTGAGTAAAACTAGCATTAGTGTGGTCAGGAGTGTACCAAATCACAGATCTTTGGGTATTTTTTCAGTTATAATTGATGATTTCCTGTTCTATACCTGTAGATTATGGATTTTTTTGTAGGCACATAAACAATTGTGTTTCTCTGATTTGCTAAAGGCTTAGTATGTTTGATCTGACCGGAAACAATTTCTATGGGAATTAAGCCAGGCTCAAAGGCTGGACAGGTTCCCTCTGGTCGAAAATATCGGCAGTAGTTACATCCTTTGTACTCAATCATTTTTTTTACGATTCAATCACTACTACTTGTTCAGGAGGATATAGTATAAAGTATTGCAAGGCCGTAATTTCTACGATATCAATACCTAAATTCTTGGACCAATTTTCCGAAAGCAATAACTAAAATAGAAATATTATGCTGATTACACCAGATGAACTACTAGAACGCTATCAAGCTGGAGAGCGCAATTTTGCCGGATTGAGGATGAAGGCTAATACAGACAATCCTGATGTCTTAGACGGTGCTGACCTAAGTAATATTATCTTAAGTGGAATATACTGGCCGGGAGCTAGGCTTAGAGACGTTAACTTAACAGAAGCTAAATTAATAGGAGCTTATATGCCTGACGCTGATTTCACACTAGCAGACCTAACATGGGCCAATCTCAACGGAGCTACATTGAGGCGGGCTTGTTTAGAATGTACTAATTTGACAGGGGCTAGGCTGGAATATGCTAACTTAATTCAAGCTAACTTGGAAGGGGCTGATACTCTTAATGCTAATTTTGAATATAGTTCTCTGTGCCAATTAAATTTGACGCGAATTAGACCTGCGGGTCATCCCATTGACACTCTTAATATCCATTGCACAGGTGCGTTACTCTGGAATACGCTCATGCCTGATGGAACGTTTATTGCCGATCCTGTATACGACATGAGATACTAAACACAGGTCTCCAATTACTTCGGTCATTGTCATATATAAGACTTACGCAAAAACCTATTTCTGACAAAAATTATCTCTTTTTCGATAAAAATTGACACAGAAACTAGGTTTTTGGTTGCCCATGCGTAAGTCCTGATACATATTTATTCGTGATACCTTGGATTGCTAACAAACGTACCATCAGGCAGATAGGTTTGCCAGAGCAAAGCGTTAGTCAAAATCACCTGACGATGACATTCTTCATCCAGCTTGATTTTGGTAAGACCTACTTGACAAAGAATACTTTCACTTAAATCAGCACCTGTTAAGTCGGCTCCAATCAATTTAGCACCTGTTAAGTTAGCTCCAATCAATTTAGCACCTCTGAGGTTAGCTCCATTTAGCCAAGCCTCAGTAAGGTTGGCTCCTGTCAGGTCTGCACCTGACAAGTCAGCCTCTGCCAGTCCACCACGAACTAAAGAGATTCCTACTAACTGAGCTCCACGCAAGTTAGTTCTGCTGAATGAGTTGAGATCAGCTCCACTTAAAATGATGTTGCTTAAGTTAGTTGTGGTTAATTCACTACAAATACCATATTGAGTTACCCCAGCAAAGTTACGTTCGCCAGCATTATAACGCTCGATTAATTCTGCTACATTCATATGGATAATTCTGTCTCCCTAAACTTATTACTTAAAATAATAGAGGTAAAGTAGTATTATCCTCAATTTTTTCTTGAACTTCGGTGGCAATGTTCGAGAAAAAGTTATAGCCAGTCAAGTCCTCAATATCATTGACTGAGAAAATGTGCTTGCGCCAGTCTAGTTTTGATGGCTGTTGGTTAGTATTTGGCAAAAGTACGCCAAAGGAGATGGCCTTAGTTGTAATATCTGTAGGACTTTGACCGGGTGCTTCTGGAATTAAAACAACTTTCCACAGCCATTCAGGAACATCAATATTAAATTGAGAAGTTCGATCCTTAATTTGTGAGGGTAATTTTGAGGGTAATTCTGAGGGTAATAGTGATTGAATCCGATCGATTGAGCCATACCTGCCAGTAATAACGTAAACCTCATTGTTAGGGTTATTACTCTTTCTAACAAAGGTGTTTATGTCACCTTCGAGCTTCTGCCATGCTGTATCATACTGAGGTTGTGGTACTACATTTGTTGTCAAGTATGTTAGGTAATTATCTTTAGAAATAGAGTAATTATCCTGTGCTCCTGTATTAGGGTTTGGGATTGTATGATAGCTCTCTATTCCTCTTTCTCGATCTTGATTTGGCACTAAATGTCCTCGGATAGCAATAGTACCATTTTGACCAGTTTTACTGTAGTCTTCACTGATTGTAGCATCAGCAAAAGGTAGGCTCAAATCGGGAGCAAAATTAGGACGTGGCATACTTACTCCTCCTAACCATGAAGGATCTAATTTATAGCTCACCCAATTAGGAGTCTTGAGACTATCATTGTAAGAAACTGCATACTGAGGTTTTTCAATTAAGTAGTTATTGGGTTGGCTTGCTTGCTCAGTCCTTGCTTCTTGTTGATTCAGAGACGGATTGCCAAACTTCAGGTGTTCGCTTTGGAAGAATACATTATCAATATACACTTCTGTATCTCCATGTAGCTTAAATCTTAGTCTAGCTGTTTTCCCTCGCATTTCATCAGGCACATTTACTTGAAATGTTTCAAATCCCTTAGAACCATAGCCAATGCGATTAAGCTGTGATTGTATCAGTGGTTGAGCAACTGCTTGAGGATGAACTTCTCGTAAATCTACAGCAGCGGGAATTGCTCTTATTTCATCAACAGGAATTAAGGATGGATCTTCCACGAGAGTGCTAGGATCAATCTCCTTATCCCTTAGTATAAAAGATTGGTCGTCTGTCTCCAAATACACTTGAATATAGTCATCCTTATCATCAAGGCGAGCTGGCTCAGGTACATGAATATCAAATCGTAAATTTCCCCAGTCAGGAACAACAAAGCGATTGTGCGTAATGCTCTCACCTGAGAGGAATGGGTTGCGAATCTAGTTGAGCCGCTACAGCATCAAAATTCCCATTAAACAAAGTAGGAACCGCATAATCACCCCGCATCCTAGCCGAGTAAGTGTTATCTTCTAACACCGAAACCCGATTATTCTTCAAATAATCCTCAAAGTCACCCAACTCATTTTTAGTCTTCTTCCCACCATCAAAATAAGGCCGTAATTGAGAACCTCCACCTAAAACAGAGTCAAACCAACCCGTACCAATACCTTCCCAAGGAGCTTTAGTATCTCCCTGAGTAAAACTAGCATTAGTATGGTCAGGAGTATACCAAGTCTTAGTAACATCGGTGATATTGTTTTGCTCCAAATCGCCCAAGCGGCGGTAAATTGTGTCACCGTTTTCCGATGGCAGTTTGCTACCCGTGAGATTAGCAGTTCCCGCCAAGCCAAAGCAGCCCGATGAGAAGCACCTTCCCCATCATCCGGCGTAAAACCAGCCCGGTTTCCTAAAGAAACATTCCAATCAGATTTCCAGTTCGTTCCAGCAAGTTCCCGACCGTTAATCGTATTCCCAATACCCTTTGTTTGGTAATAATTGTCAGCATAAGTGACATTATTCCAAACCTTAATTTCTGGGTCTTGAATATTAAGGTAAGTTCCTTCAAAAGAATTATCATCGTAATCGTAAGGGTCAATAGTCGTCATCTGAAAGTCGCGATTTGCCCGACTCGTACCACCAGCATCAGGTAAAAACGTACCTAAACGCTGGACAATTTCACTATTAACAACAGCCCCTTGACCGAAACCAACAAAATGTAGCGGCGAGTGCGCTATTATCGAAGGTGTAAATAGATACAGGAGTTGAGTTATGGAAAAAGAAAGGATTACTGTAGAAGAATTACTCAGACGCTATGCTGCGGGCGATCGAGATTTTAGAAACATCATTTTAGAGTATGCTGACTTGAGCGGAGTTGAACTGCAAAATATTAACCTGAGTGGTGCTCAATTTAACTATGTCAATTTGAGCCGACTCAATTTGCATAGGTGCGAGTTGGGTTCGGCTCAATTTTGGTACTGTAACTTTACAGAAGCTAGAATCACCTCAAGTCATTTGCAATACAGTAGGTTTTTTGACTGTGACTTGAGAGAATTTAACAGTAGTAGATGCGACATAAGCTCGGTTAATTTTACTAGAGTCAATTTACAAGGTGCGAAGCTTGGGGGCTTTGGCGAAGACCCTTGTAACTACTGGGACGTTATTCGCCATGACGGAGTTTTTATTTCTGGTTTCACTTCCAATCTGTATCGCTCTTCCTGTAGCAATACTAACAGGGAAGTATGAGATTATAATAATATCCTAAAAAGTTATGAGAGTATGATTACTTCTGGGCTAAACGGAACTTCCTCCTGTAATGCCAAGTTCCGTTTAGCCCAGAAGTAAAATGTTAAGAAGGAGGAGAATATCTCCCTTGATTCTTCAGAGCTTACTGAATATCTTCTGGCAGATTTGACAGGAAATCAAACTTAAAGTCATAGTTACGAACTTTGTTACGTTCGTTAAGAATCTTTGTGAGTTCTGGAAGAGTAACTCGCCAAGTATCTGGGTTCCTCCAATCCGTTTTCTTTATGTTACTGCGAACGCTGTCCAAAAAGGGAGAAAACATATCATTGTTAAGCGGATTAGCAATCCCATCTAAGGATACATTATTCCAATTTGGTTCTGCTATGTTAGGCGTCATATATGCGAAAGCTTCTATGTTTGACGAAGTAACATCAACTCCTGGTTGTTCCACAGCCATGATTGTTTTCCACGTCCATCTAGGGATGTGAATTTGTCGGTTTGACAAATTGCTAGGGCTTGTATTTCCCTGATTGATCAACTCTCCATTGAAAAGGTCATCAAGCAACTCAGGAACATTCGTTTTCTTTTGAGTATTTGGATTGTTGCCGATAGCCCCAGCAAAAATGTAGAGCTCTTGCCCCTGATTGGCTCTTTCATCTACCACTTTATCTTCAATATTGAACCAAGCAGAAGTCTCATCTGGATTATCGCTGTCTCCAAAGAAACGATTATTATCCATTGACTGGGCAATCAAATTGGTTGTTAAGTACGTTGCTAATTGGTCTTTGGGATGTCTTCTTCTATCTCTGTCAGGAGACAAATGACCTCGATCCATTCCTAAGCCCGTAAAGATATTTCCATCATAGGTAGACAAGCCACTAGCGAATAAATCGGGATCGGCTATAAACTCAGGTCTTTTTATTAACCCATTGGGTAACTCTCCCGGCTGTGTTTTTGGTCTTGTCACCCATGTTTTGTCTACTTTCCAACCAACCCAGTTGGCAATTTTAGTATCAGCATTGTAAGAAACCGCGTACTGTGGTTTTTCAAGCAGCAAGTTGTTTTTATATGTACTGTTGCTAGGATTCCATCTAGCTTGAGTGGGATTACCAAATTTGAGATGCTCGCTCTTGAAGAAAACATTATCTATGTAAACGGAGTCACCGCCGTCTAAAGAAAAAGTTATTTTCGCTGACTTTCCTCGGAAATCTGCTATTTCTAAATCAGTGAGGTTTAACTTAAGTTGGAAGGTTTCAAATCCTTTTCTGCCAAACCCAATCTTATTTTCAATGTCTGAATAGATGTTCTTAATAGACTCGGTGTTATTGTTGTTGGCTGCATCAATTTGAAAGTTTGCATCTTGTGCCAGATTGATGATTACATTTTTACTTTGTCCATCTATCGTTTCAAGCTTGACATTTAGTGTTCCGCTTTGAGTGGGAGCAAAAACATCAAATCGTAAATTTCCCCAATCCGGTACGACAAAGGGATTGTGCGTGATGCTGTCGCCTGTACCTAATTTTAGAGCATAATTGATTGAACCCGAATTAGACCCTACTACAGGGTTAGATAAAGTAGTAATGCTGTTCCGATTCACCAAGGAGCTTTGCAACACAGACTTATTATCGCCATTGTACAAAGACCAACCAGGAATGGGTTGCGAAT
>NZ_JAEQDE010000080.1:5842-34308 GCF_020737865.1 Microcoleus sp. PH2017_35_SFW_U_B | reverse complement strand
GTTAGTGAGAACTTTCTTGATTTCGTTGATGACCTTTGAGTCGGAAAACTCACCTCCACCGTACATTTGAACTCTCAGGCTCAAACCCATGTTAAATACCACGCGCCGAAAGCCTGCGTGTTTTGCCATCAAGGTCGCTTCAGTATTATTCAATTTGAGCGCTCGCTTGACGGCAAACATGGAACTGACTCTCAGCAATCAACTGTAGATAAGTTTAGCTTTCCTATTTGCCACTTAAGTCTTGCTCTTAACCTATCGCCGAGAGCTCGTTGACAATTTTGACTTTTCCCTTGAGCACCGAGCGCAGCAGGCGGTTGATCGAATGTCTGTCTTGCTCGTCGAGAGAGTCATCCAATACAGCGGCCATCAAACCGTAGCGATCGGCTACAGTCAAACTGCCCGTATCGGTAACAGAGTGACGCTGGCATGGCAGAGAGCGTGATGTTTTGAGCCTAACTGTGTGATAACCACGGAGCTTATTTTGTGACGAGCGACGTTTGAAGTCTGCGATCGCCGTCACAATATTATGTCAGAGCTACCCATTGCCTCCACTCCCCTCCAAAATCTAAAGATTTATAAAGCTTTTTGGGATCTGTGGGTGTCTTTACCCATTTCCAATGTATAAAACGCATTGCGGTGATGCAAAAAGCTCATAAAACTCAAGATTTTGTAAAAATAGCTACGAATATTTACTGTTGCGCGCTTTACATTAGTTCATAACAAAGGTGCATCGGAATACAGCGATCGAGCCATCGGTAACAACTATAACCATATATAGTTTGGCTGAATTCGAGACAGCGCCTGGCAAAGCTCAAGTATACAAAAGACCAACCATGCTTAAACGAAATTAGATCCAGTAACTAAATATACAGTTTTAAATCCACAGGCTCATTAAGGTTAGCAGGAAACACATTTTATGCTCCAAGTCAATATCTCAGGGAATAAACCAGCAGCGAGGGTAAATCGATGACCCAAACAGTAGAACCCCAAGCGAGCCTAAACAAATTTGAAAAACTCAAAGCCGAAAAAGATGGCTTAGCGGTTAAAGCTGAGCTAGATCACTTTGCCCAAATCGGCTGGGAAGCAATGGATGCAACAGACCGCGAGCACCGCCTCAAATGGCTCGGCATCTTCTTTCGGCCAGTAACTCCGGGCAAATTCATGATGCGCCTGCGCTTGCCCAACGGCGTCATTACCAGCAATCAAACTAGAACGTTAGGAGACATATTGCAACGCTACGGCTCCGACGGCAGCGCTGACATTACCACCAGACAAAACCTGCAACTGCGCGGAATTCGGATCGAAGATGTGCCCGATATATTCCGCCGCCTCAAGGAAGCGGGGATGACCAGCGTTCAGTCTGGCATGGACAATGTACGTAACATCACGGGTTCCCCAGTCGCGGGTTTGGATGCCGACGAACTGATAGATACGTGGGAATTGGCGAACCAAGTCCAAGACATGATTACCAACAGCGGCGAAGGCAACCCAGAGTTTTCCAATCTGCCGAGAAAGTTTAATATTGCGATCGCAGGTTGCCGCGATAACTCAGTCCACGCCGAAATCAACGACATCGCCTTCGTACCCGCTTACTCTGACGGCAACATCGGCTTTAACGTTTTAGTCGGCGGCTTCTTCTCCGCCAAACGCTGCGAAGCTGCAATTCCTCTCAACGTCTGGGCAAGTCCCAGCGACGTTGTAGATTTGTGCAGAGCGATATTAACGGTATATCGCGATCGAGGCCCGAGAGCAAACCGCCAAAAATCTCGCTTGATGTGGCTGATTGACGAACTCGGCATCGAACAATTCCGCGCAGCCGTCGAAAAAGAAGTAGGCCGCACTTTGTCCCCCGCCTCCCCCAAAGATGAAATCATCTGGGACAAACGCGACCACATCGGCATCTACGCGCAAAAACAATCAGGGCTCAACTATGTAGGGTTGCACGTTCCCGTCGGACGGCTGCAAGCAGCGGATTTGTACGATTTGGCCAGAATCGCTGAGGTTTACGGCAGCGGCGAACTCAGGCTCACCGTCGAAGAAAACGTAATTGTTCCCAACGTTCCCGACTCGCGGCTCGAATCCCTAGTCAAAGAACCGTTGTTACAGCGTTTCTCGATCGACCCCGCACCCCTGATGCGAGCCTTAGTTTCCTGCACCGGGTCGAAGTTTTGCAACTTCGCCCTCATCGAAACCAAAGCCCGATCCGTGGCAATGATTCGGGAACTGGAAGCCGAACTCTCTGTTCCCAAACCGGTCAGAATTCACTGGACTGGTTGCCCCAATTCCTGCGCTCAACCCCAGGTAGCCGACATCGGCTTGATGGGTACAAAAGTTCGGAAGAACGGCAAAACCCTCGAAGGTGTAGACATCTACATGGGAGGAACAGTTGGCAAAGATGCTCATTTGGGTACTTGCGTCCAAAAAAGCATTCCTTGCGAAGACCTGAAACCGGTGCTGCATCAACTGTTAATTGATAAGTTTGGGGCCGTGCCCAATCCAGCTTTCGGGGATGTCGCTTCCCTGAACCGGCAACTGCAACTGACGGTTGAGAGAGACGAAACAGTTCTGATGGCGAAACCTCAGACATCTACTGTCATTTTCGCTCGATCGGGCAAAACAGTTGCTTGCAGCGAAGATGAGTTCATTCTCGACGTTGCCGAAAGGGCTGGGCTTGAACTGGACAGCAGTTGTCGATCGGGAACCTGCGGCACTTGCAAGCAGCAACTCCTAGAAGGTAAAACAGTCTACGACAGCCAGCCTGACGCAGCCTCCGACTTAGAACCAGGGTTCATCTTAGCTTGCAGCGCGCGGGCGATCGGCAAAGTGTCGATCGACGCCTAATATCATAATGTGAGATTCGAGAGACCCAAAGAATTATGTCATTGCGAACAGAATTATGTCATTGCGAATGATATTGTCTCAGTGCGATCGAAATTATGTCATTGCGAAGGTCGTAAACCAATCTCACATCAGGCATCTCACATTTCGAGTATCTCAAAGTACACCAACAATTCAAGACAAATGAGCAACCTTTCTAGAAGAAAATTCATCATCACCGCCGGAGCAACAGCAGCAGGCACCCTCCTCGCCCACGGTTGCAGTTCCGGTTCCAGCACTACCAGCGCCTCACCGGGCGCTGCCTCACCGGGCGCTGCCTCACCGGGCGCTGCCTCACCCAGTGCAGCCCCAGCAGTCAACATCAACCCCGCCGACGCCCCCGAAGTTACCACTGCCAAACTCGGATTCATCGCCCTCACCGACTCAGCGCCCTTAATCATCGCCCAAGAAAAAGGGTTATTTGCCAAGTACGGCATGAAAGACGTACAAATCCTCAAACAAGCATCTTGGCCAGTTACTCGCGACAACCTAGAACTCGGTTCTGAAAAAGGCGGCATTGACGGAGCCCACATCCTCTCCCCCATGCCTTACCAGATGACCTTAGGCACAATTACCAAAGGCAATCAACCAGTGCCGATGAACATTGTTGCCCGGTTAAATACCAACGGTCAAGCCATCTCCGTAAGCAAAAAATACCTAGATTTAAAAGTAGGTACAGACAGCAAACCACTCAAAGCAGCCCTCGCCAATCAAAAAATTGCTGTTACCTTTCCCGGCGGCACCCACGATTTGTGGATGCGCTATTGGTTAGCAGCCGGTGGCATCGATCCGAATACAGATGTTTCTGTTATTCCAGTACCGCCACCTCAAATGGTAGCTAACATGAAATCCGGCAGCATGGAAGCATTTTGCGTCGGCGAACCTTGGAATGCCCAGCTAGTTACTCAAAAAGTTGGATACACCGCCTTAGTAACGGGAGAACTCTGGAAAGATCACCCAGAAAAAGCCTTAACTTTAAGAGCAGATTGGGTTGAGAAAAACCCTAAAGCTACTAAAGCAATTACAATGGCCGTACTGGAAGCTCAGCAGTGGTGCGATAAGCCAGAAAATAAAGATGAGATGTGCCAAATCATCTCTCAAGATAAGTGGTTGAAAGTACCACTTGCAGATATTGCAGGTCGCATGAAAGGACAAATTGACTATGGTACTGGCCGCGTTGAAGCAGCTAGTTTAGTAGCAATGAAATTCTGGGCTGACAATGCTTCCTATCCCTACAAGAGTCACGATGCTTGGTTCATCGCAGAAAATATTCGCTGGGGTTATATGCCGGCAACTACCGACATCAAAGCCACGGTTGATAAAGTTAACCGCGAGGATATTTGGAAAGCAGCAGCGACAGCACTTGGCGTTCCCGCTGCCCAAATTCCGGCTACCACTTCTCGCGGTGTCGAAACATTTTTTGACGGCGTGAAGTTTGATCCGGAAAAACCAGAAGAATATCTGAAGAGTCTGGCTATCAAGAAAGCCTAATTAGTGAACAGTTGACAGTTGACAGTTGACAGTTGACAGTTGACAGTTGACAAATCATAAAATTTAGTGGCGTTGAGTTTCGCAACTCAACCCACCACAGCCGATAGGGTTCTCAATTCAAAGTATCTACAAATAATCGATTATTCACTACTGTACTGCAAACAGACAAATGGCAACCAATCTCTCTGTTTCTAAGAGCAAAAATCCAGCAAATTTCGTGCTGGATATGGTTCAAAAAAACCGCAAAAAAATCATCCGCCCGCTAGTTGCGATTACAGTTCTGCTGGTAGTTTGGCAAATCCTCTGCCACGACCCCACATCCACCTTGCCCGGCCCGATTAAAGCCGTCCAAGAAAGCTGGAATTTGATTATCAATCCGTTCTTCGATAACGGTGGTACTGACAAAGGTTTATTCTGGCAACTGGCTGCTAGCTTGCAGCGGGTGGCGATCGGCTTTACTCTAGCAGCAATTCTAGGCATTGGTTTAGGAATATTAATCGGTACAAACTCTTTAATGTTCGATGCTTTAGACCCGCTATTTCAAGTATTTAGAACAATCCCGCCCCTGGCTTGGCTACCGATCGCCCTGGCAGTATTTCAACAGTTCAATCCCTTTGAAGGCTTGGGGATGAAAGCTAACGAAGTTTCTGCACTTTTCGTAATCTTGATTACAGCAATCTGGCCGATTCTGATTAATACCACAGTAGGCGTTCAACAAATACCTCAAGATTACAGAAACGTCGCCCGAGTCTTGCGCCTCCCCAACCAAAAATACTTCTGGAAAATCTTGCTACCGTCTTCGGTTCCTTACATCTTCACAGGGTTGAGAATTGGTATCGGTTTGTCTTGGCTGGCGATCGTAGCTGCGGAAATGTTAGTCGGCGGTGTCGGCATCGGCTTCTTCATCTGGGACGCTTATAACAGTTCTCGACTCAGCGCCGTGATTCTGGCAGTGCTTTATGTAGGAATCGTCGGTTTGATTTTAGACAGACTCGTTGGTTTCGTCGCTTCCAAAGTTGTTCCTGAAGACAATAAATAAGATTGGGGAATGGGGAATGGGGAATGGGGAATGGGGAATGGGGAATGGGGAATGGGTGATTAGTAGTTGGTGATTAGTTATTAGGAAGCGGGAATAATTATATATGCCCAATGCCCAATGACCTGTTTGGCCAATGACCTGTTTGGCCTTCTTCCCAATTCCCAATTCCCCATTGCCAAATTAATAATTAGCATCTACTAAAGTACAAACTAACAGAAAATAATCATGTCAATCCTTATTGAAGTAGACCACGTAGACCGCGTATTTAACTTGCCAAATGGCGAGCAATACATCGCTCTCAAAAATATCGAACTTAAAATTAAAAAGGGAGAATTTATCACCTTAATCGGACACTCCGGTTGTGGCAAATCTACACTGTTAAATATCATCGCCGGACTGGACACAGCAAGTCAGGGCGGGATTACTTTAGAAGGGCGCGAAGTCCGCGAACCAGGCCCGGATAGAATGGTGGTATTTCAAAATTACTCGCTACTACCTTGGCTGACGGTGCGCGAAAATATTGCTCTAGCAGTAGATGAAATTTACAGCGGTAACTCTAAAGAAGATCGCGAGTTGGTAATCGAATACCACATTAAATTGGTGGGACTCGGACAGGCCGCCAACAAGCGCCCCAGCGAAATTTCTGGGGGGATGAAACAAAGAGTTGCGATCGCCCGCGCCCTCGCTATCCGCCCAAAATTGCTCCTGCTAGACGAACCCTTCGGTGCTCTCGATGCTTTAACTCGCGGTGGTTTGCAAGACCAATTGATGAACATTTGCGAAGAAAGTAAAGTCACCAGCGTGATGGTAACTCACGACGTGGATGAAGCTTTGTTGCTGAGCGATCGCATTGTAATGCTCACCAACGGCCCGGAAGCGCAAATCGGACAAATTCTGGAAGTGGACATTCCTCGGCCCCGCAAGCGCATGGAAGTGGTCAACCATCCGAGTTACTACGCGCTGCGAAACGAAATGGTTTACTTCCTCAACCAGCAAAAGCGGGTGAAACAGCGCCGGGCCAAACAACAAGCCCCATCCGTGGCGATCGCCCGCAACGGCCTGGAAAAAGTCAACCTCGACATCGGCTTTATTCCCCTCACCGACTGCGCGCCCTTAGTCGTAGCCAAAGAGAAAGGATTCTTCAAAGCCCACGGCTTAGAAGAAGTCACTCTCGTGCGCGAACCTAGTTGGAAAGAAATTGCCAAAGGTATCGCGCAAGGACGGCTGGACGCGGCGCAAATGGTTGCAGGAATGCCGATCGCCATGCTGTTGGGATTGGACGGCGAAGCCCCGGTTCCCATCAACAGCGCCTTAACCCTGTCCCGCAACGGTAACTCGATTATTTTCGGGAAACACCTTTACGACCAAGGTATTCGGACATTAAAGGATTTCAAAGCTGCGATCGCCAAGACCCCCGACAAGGTACAAACCTTGGGCATGGTACACTCCGCTTCCATGCACAATCTGCTGTTCCGCTACTGGCTGGCTGCCGGTGGGATTGACCCCGATCGCGATGTAGCCTTGACCATGCTTCCTCCCCCGCAGATGGTATCGAATTTAAAAGCAGGCAACATCCAGGGCTACTGCGCCGGCGATCCCTGGAACTCCAAAGCAGTCAACGACGGTACCGGTTTTGCCATCGCCCGTTCCCTGGATATTCTGCCCGGACACATCGAAAAAGTTCTCGGCGTTAGCGAAGATTGGGCTCAGAAATATCCTAAAACCCACGTCGCCCTCGTCAAAGCGCTTTTGGAAGCCTGCGAATACTGCGACGACCGCCGCAACCGCGAAGAAATCCTAGAATTGATTTGCCAAGAACAATACATCGGTGCGGATCCAAAAGACATCCGTCCGGGGTTCATCGACCCGTACAACTCCGGTACGGAGGCACAACCCGAAATGCTCTACAATTTCAACCAGTTCTATGTTGACAAAACCAATTGTCCAGACCGCCTAGAAATGGTGTGGGTGATGTCGCAGATGGCCCGCTGGGGACTGATTCCGTTCCCGAAAAACTGGGTGGAAGTGGTCGATCGAGTTTTGCGGCCCGATGTGTTCGGTCAAGCAGTGCGCGAGTTGGGTTTGCCGGATATCGCTAGAGCTCGCCGGACGATCGAACTATTTGACGGCACTGTCTTTAATCTAGACGACCCGATCGACTACCTTGAAAACGTCAAAATCAAGCGCGACCTTCGCATTGAAGAAATCTTAATTGAACAAATAGGCAGTCAGTGTTCCATCAGACAGCCAGCATAATCACCAAATAGGAAGAGGGAGTGAAGAGTAAGGAATCAGGAAACAAGACTCCACATTTCCCGCTTCCTAATTACCTCTCTTACTAACCCTTAATCCTAAATTCTCATGTCTAATTCCGCAAACCCCCAACCAAATCCTGAAAATATGCAAACTATCAAAGCGCCCCCGGCAACGAAGATTCAGAGTAAGAAATCAGGCTTTTTGACTATTAAAGATGTATCAAAAGTCTACCCAAACCTGAAAGAACCAGAAAAACCTTTCGTGATTCTCGACGGTGTGAACCTGACGATTAATGAAGGCGAATTTATTTGTTTGATCGGTCACTCTGGCTGCGGCAAATCAACTTTGCTGAACATGATTGCGGGATTTAACGGGCCGACAAGCGGAGAAGTTGCTCTCGAAGGTGCGCGGATTACTGAACCGGGCCCCGATCGCATGGTGGTGTTTCAAAACTACTCGCTGCTACCGTGGCTGACTGCTACAGAAAACATCCACCTCGGTGTTGAAACTGTTTACGGGGATAAGTCCGCAGAGGAACACGACAAGATCGTCAAAGATAACCTGGAATTAGTGGGGCTGACAGAAGCTTGCAACAAAAGACCGGGCCAGTTGTCGGGCGGTATGAAACAGCGGGTGGCGATCGCCCGAGCCCTGGCAACTCGTCCCAAACTGCTGATTTTGGACGAACCCTTCGGAGCACTAGATCCGATTACTCGGGAAGAATTGCAGGAAGAATTGCTGAAAATCTGGCACGAGTACAAAATTACGATCGTCATGATTACTCACGATATTGATGAAGCTTTGTTTTTAGCCGATCGCATCGTGATGATGACCAACGGCCCTGCTGCATCAATCGGCGAAGATATGCACATTCCCTTCAGCCGTCCCCGCAACCGCACGCGGATGATGGAAGACCCGAAATACTACGAACTCCGCAACTTTGCTTTAGAATTCCTGTTCTCTCGCTACGCCCACCACGAAGAGGACACAACGGACTCAGAAATGGCACCCGTCGTCCTGCCATTACCCGCTAGCAAAAAGCCTGGGGCTACTGCTGACAAGCCCATGCCACCGGTATCCTTTGTGCCTCACGCTGCACAACCCTTAGAAGCCTCGCCAATCAAAGGTGGCGTCCTGGCAATCTCGTGGTTGGTAACAATGGCAACTTTAGCTGCTGTCAATACATCTGCTGTTTCCAGCCAACTCAAGCAAGCCAAGCTAGCAGAAACTGCACCAGCACCAACTGCGGCGGCGGTTGTCAGTTCTCCTCCCAGCCCTGCACCGATTGCTGCCAGTCCTGCACCAATTGCAGCCAGTCCTGCATCCATTGCCAGTCCTGCATCCATTGCCAGTCCTGCACCGAGTGCTGCTGCAAGTCCTGCATCCATTGCCAGTCCTGCACCGAGTGCTGCTGCAAGTCCTGCATCCATTGCCAGTCCTGCAACCTCACCCACCAAGGCAGCAAGCAGTGCAGGTTCAGGAATTTCGGACAAAGCTGAACTTGATGCGATCGGAAATCAGTTGTATGCACGAATTGACGAAAATTGGAAAACAACTCCGACATTTACCCAAAGTTTGACCTATCGAGTCAAAGTGAAACAAAACGGAGATATCGTACAGTTCGAGCCCACAAATAAAGCAGCTAAAGATTTCCTCAAAGAAACTCCTCTGCCGACTTTGCAAACTCCTGCCGGTGCCGCAGCAGGCGCTCAAAAAACTGCTGATTTCCAAGTAACGTTTAGCCCCACCAGCGGTGGCGGCGGCTTATTAGAAGTTAAAACCGCGAAATAGGTGACTTATACCATTTTTGCATTGGATAGTTGAAGATTTTCGATTGAGAAGCCGATCGCCTCGGCTCGATCGACTACTATAAAATAGGTTTGTAGTGAGGACTTTAGTCCTTCTTTCGGCGGACTAAAGTCCTCACTACAAACCTATCCGAGTGCGATCGCGAGTTTAACTAAAGATAGCGGTTAATTTGAAATCAGGGTATTTTCCGCTTATGTAAAGCATTTCCGGGGTAATTTAGTAATTATTGATACATTATTTGTAGGAGTCCTCAGTTCCAACTATAATGACGAATTACGAATTATCCATGAGCTTTCAAAAATTAGCATCTAAAATCACCAGATGGAAACTATAAAAACTCTTTGTCCTTACTGCGGTGTAGGTTGCGGTCTAGAAGTTGTTCCCGACAAAAAACAAACTTGGAAAGTGCGGGGCGATCGCAATCACCCATCGACTCAGGGCATGGTTTGTATCAAGGGAGCAACGGTAACAGAGTCCATTCGCAGCGATCGGCTACTTTATCCGATGATGCGAGAGACTCTCGACCAGCCGTTCCGTCGCGCTAGCTGGGACGAAGCTCTCAATGCCATTGTTGACCGCATCCAGGCAATTCGCAGTACCAGTGGGCCAGATGCTTTGTGCGTTTACGGTTCAGGTCAATTCGCTACAGAAGATTATTATGTTGCCCAGAAACTCATGAAAGGTTGTCTGGGCACTAATAATTTTGATGCGAATTCTCGTTTGTGTATGTCTTCAGCGGTTTCGGGATACGTTCAAAGTTTTGGTTCGGACGGGCCGCCTTGCTGTTACGACGATTTAGAATTAACAGATTGCGCTTTTATTATCGGCAGCAATACAGCGGAATGCCATCCAATTGTATTCAATCGATTAGTAAAGTACCACAAAAAACATCCCGATGTCAAGATAGTTGTGGTAGATCCGAGGCGGACTCCGACTGCTGAAGTCGCAGATTTGCACTTGGCAATTAAACCAGGGACGGACATAGATTTACTCAATGGAATGGCATATTTGCTGTTGCGGAGGCAAGCAATAGATCCTGAGTTTATTCAAGAATGCACGGCAAATTTTTCAGCTTTTGCTGAAGTTCTCAGCAGCTATACGCCGGAGTTTGTAGCCTCGCGCTGCGGCATTACTGTCAGCGAGTTAGAAACTGCTGCCAACTATTGGGAACAGTCACAACGGGTTTTGTCTCTGTGGTCGATGGGAATTAACCAGTCCTCCGAAGGTACGGCAAAGGTGCGATCGCTAATTAATTTGCACTTGATGACTGGTCAAATCGGCAAACCGGGATCTGGCCCGTTTTCCCTCACAGGCCAGCCAAACGCGATGGGAGGCCGGGAAGCTGGAGGACTTTCTCACTTACTTCCAGGCTACCGCTTTGTCAAAAATGACGAACACAGAACCCAAGTCGAGGAGTTTTGGGGAATCGCACCGGGAAGCATTTCGCCGAATCCAGGCCGCAATGCTTGGGATATGATTACCGGTTTGGAAACTGGCGATGTTGAGTTGTTGTGGATTGCCGCCACCAATCCGGTGGTGAGTATGCCGGATTTGGAACGGACAAAAGCTGCTTTGTTGCGATCGCCCTTGACGATTTATCAAGAAGCATACTATCCCACCGAAACCTCAGCCTACGCTCACATCCTGCTGCCGGCAACCCAGTGGAGCGAAAAAACCGGAGTGATGACGAATTCCGAACGCCGCGTGACGCTTTGTCCCGGTTTCGATGAACCATCCGGCGAAGCGCGCGACGACTGGAAGATTTTTGCAGAAGTCGGCCGCCGGTTGGGTTTTGCCGAACACTTTGCTTTCGACAGCAGCGCCGATATATACAAAGAATACGTGCAGTTGACACGCGATCGTCCCTGCGACGTAACAGGCCTCAGCCA
The DNA here is from genome assembly GCF_020737865.1 of Microcoleus sp. PH2017_35_SFW_U_B. Taxonomy (NCBI): domain Bacteria; kingdom Bacillati; phylum Cyanobacteriota; class Cyanophyceae; order Oscillatoriales; family Microcoleaceae; genus Microcoleus; species Microcoleus sp. PH2017_35_SFW_U_B. Next base: position 22,947 of record NZ_JAEQDE010000080.1, on the reverse strand, counting down.
TGAATATTTGCGCCTTCAAGGCCCCCAACAGTGGCCATGTCCCGAAAATCAGCCTGTGCATCCAGCGACTGAAGCTAAACGGCTGTATACTGACAGGCGTTTTCACACTCCTGACGGGCGGGCGAGATTTTCGGCCTATCACTCCCGGGGACTAGCAGAACCACCAGATCCCGACTATCCGTTTGTGTTAACCACAGGAAGAGTTTACGGACATTGGCACACGATGACTCGGACTGGGAGAACAGAGAAAATCAATAAATTGCACCCAGATCCGTTTTTGGAAATTCACCCGCGCGATGCTGCTAAATTGCAGATTAAGGAGGGTGATTTGCTAGAAGTTCGATCGCGCCGCGGTAAGGCTCAGTTTCCAGCAAAAGTCACCAAGGCGATCGCCCCTGGTACGCTATTTGTACCGATGCACTGGGGTTCTCTGTGGGCAGAAAGTGCTGAAGCCAATGCCATGACTCATGCTACAAGTTGTCCAGATTCCAAACAGCCCGAGTTAAAAGCTTGTGCGGTGCAGTTAGTGCTGATTGGGGCAGAAGTGGCCGCAGAAGTTGGGGAGTTTAATTGGGCAAAATCCACCGTCACGGTCAATTCTTGAGTTGCCGTCCAACTTTACCTTGGTTTCTTGCCACAGACTCAAATAAAATTCTAGTTTTTTTGTCAATAAACCCAGTTTCTTAGCTATGGCTGAGGCACAATAGCAGGGTACTCTACAGCAATCAAGACCTTTGTCAGTCGATTTTCTATTTTTCGATTTTCCATTTTTTGATTTACTCCACAGATGCAATCTGGGAGTTGGAACTTTGGCGTTGGCCGTTCGCTTGTCGAAGGGTCTCAAATTTTGGGATCTCCACGACTTAAGTCCGGGGCTTGTACCTGTTTTTGGGCAAGGTTATCGAGTAATTTTGAGTTATTACCAGAAAGAATTGGTTGAAAGCCCGCCCGTCTTTGAGGGAGAAATTAAAATCAGACTATTCATTACTCCAATCCTCGGACTTCCAGGTAGAGGTCGCTCTCAAACAGTCAACAGTCAACAGTCAACAGTCAACTGTTGAAGCACCCGACAAGCTGCGTTCTCCCGCAGAGTTCGCGAATCAAGAAAATTAAATTTATTTTTTCTAGTTTTTCCTGCTTTATTCGGGGTTTTTCCTGATTCCTTGTTCCTGATTCCTGATTCCTGATTCTTTATTCCTTATTTTTAGTCGATCGAGCGGATCGGAAAAATTGCAGTTTGCACCTATAGGTGCTATGCTATTTTTATAAGGCTTTATTTTCGGCAGTACAGTTCGTTCGATCGGCGTTCCTCCGGATTTAAATCTCTACAACCTCGATTCTGGAGAATGTTCAATGTCAATCTATGTCGGCAATTTATCCTACGAAGTAACGCAGGAGCACCTCAACCAAACTTTTGGAGAGTACGGCACAGTAAAGCGCGTTCAATTGCCTGCTGACCGCGAAACAGGTCGGATGCGGGGCTTCGCTTTCGTAGAAATGTCTACTGAAGCAGAAGAAGCCGCAGCCATTGAGGCTCTTGACGGTGCTGAGTGGATGGGTCGCGACCTCAAAGTCAACAAGGCAAAACCCCGCGAAGAGCGCGGTTCTTCCAACAGCGGCAACTGGGGCAACAACGACCGCTCTTCTCGCCGCTACTAAACCACCCAAGCTAAAAATTTAGCTTGGTCGTGTGTTCGACAGGGCGAAAATGCAGTCAACAATCCTTATCTGTTGAGAATAAGTAGTTGATTGTGCGATCGTACCGTGTCTGAAAGTCCTCAAACTCTTGATAAGCTAGAGTTTGAGGTTTTTTTATTTGCAAAATTTCTGAATCGGGAAATGGACTGTGTGCGATCGATTTCGGAGCTGACCCGAAAGCCTGTAAAATATAACGGGCAGAAAAAATAACCTTCCTCAGACTCCGGTTTTCCGAGGGAAACAAGCAATCACAGAGTTTCGGGATTGCCAAGTGTACCGAAGAATGACAGAATGATCGACGATCGCTAAATCATCGGTATGCTGAAAAAACTATTTAGGCAAATTTCTAAGTTTGGCAGTGATGAACAATTTCTGCATTTTACAGAAAATGTAGAAGTCATAATATCCAAAATTTTATCGCTGGCGATGATTTTGGTAATTATAATCAGCGTTTGCGATTTGCTGATTTATTTAGCAAAAGAATTGTTTAACGACCACGAGAGTTTTTTATTAAAAGATACGTTGTTTGTCATATTCGGGTTGTTTTTAAATGTTTTAATTGCCCTGGAAATCTTGGAAAATATTACAGCTTATCTGAAAAAGCACGTAATTCAAGTAGAGCTAGTTATTGTAACTTCTTTGATAGCAGTATCTCGAAAAATAATCATTCTTGACCTAGAAAAAAAAACAGCAGCCGACTTGATTGGTTTAGCAGCAGCCATTTTTGCGCTTTCCATCAGTTACCTGATAGTGCGGTTTGCCAATAAAGCAAATGATTAATATTGGTCATTAGTCATCAGTCATCAGTCATTAGTAATTCGGAATTGGGAATTGTCATCAATAACTAATACCCAATCCGGCTTTGCTTGAAAAATCCTTTCCTTTCTTGTCTAGAAAAATGGGCGGTTGAAACCGCCGTCTTGCCTAGATGTCTTCCAATAAACCAGCAGGAGGCACAATTTCAATTCTGCCTTTCTCCAAGTCAACAATTGGCACAATCTCTTGCACAAAAGGAATCAAAATTTTCGTTGATTTAGGTTCTTTAACCCGGATTTTCCGTGGTTTGCGGGTATTTCTGGGGTCAGCATTTGCTGTGGGAGTTTCCGGGCGTTTTGGCTTAGCTACTCCTGGGGGGACAACTTCCGGCGCTGTGAGATTAGTTTCTACCTCTAAAAGGTCGTTACCTGCGGGGATAATATCGCTTACCTTACCTAGGATTTCCCCGGTTAACTGGTTAAAAACTTCCATACCAAGCAAATCTTGGACGTAAAACTCACCAGCTTCGAGGTAAGGTCGATCGCCCTTTTCGATTAACAACTTACAGCCCCGCAGCGCTTCAGCGCCATCGCGGTCTTCTACACCCTCCACCTCTACAGCATACAACCCTTTGCCTGGAATGTAGCGACCGCCCAAAAACTCGATCGGTTCCGGTTCAGTTTTCTTAGGGCGCAAAAGCCACCGCCTCCCCGGTTCAATAAACCTTTCCGGGAAATCCGAATCGGGATAGACTCGCACTTCCCCGTATAAACCTTGAGCTGCTACAATTGTACCGATTTCTATCCACTCAGACATAAATTCTCTTACTCAAATTGCTAATAATTAGTCATTAGTCATTAGTCATTAGTCATTAGTGACTGGTAATTGGTAATTGGTAATTGGTAATTGGTAATTGCTAATTGGTAATTGGTAATTGGTAATTGCTAATTGGTAATTGGTAATTGGTAATTGGTAATTGGTAATTGGTAATTGGTAATTGCTAATTGGGTAATTCTCCCCCTCTCCCTCTCTCCCCCTTCTGACGGGTGTAGGTTTTTTGGTAAAAGCCTTATCCCATAAGAGTTTGAGATTTTAAGATGCAAAAGCCCAAAACCTTTGCACTGTCTAAATTTGCTGGGTTTTGCCAGGGGAAAACCTACACCTGTCAGCTCTCCCTTTCTCCCCATCTCCCCCTCTCCCCCTCTCCCTTCTTCCCTCTTTACCGAAAAATTGGGTTTAAAGCCTCGTCCTTCTAGGACGACTTTTCGAGAGTGTTCTGATAAGTTCGCCAACAATATCGGACTTGGTTCGACTATTCTGTTTGGCGTATTCCTCAAGCATATCCATCTGGGCCTCTGATACTCTGATGTACAATTCTTTCTTTGCCATTTTGTGTACAGATGTGGTACACTAATTATAGTGGATAGGGTAATCAACCACTTAAAAAACCCAGTCGCCGAGAGGCACACTGAACAAGAGAAAATTGAATCTATGCGGTTCTACTGCATTTTTCTAGACTCCACCTCGCAGTAGGTAAAAGATTCAGAGGAGCTAGACGAACAGTTTTTTTGAGACATATCGTTTCAAATTAAAAAAGAACTTGGAGCAATCCAACTAGGGTAGGGCATACCCGAAGTCGCTTGGGGAGAGTCCCACCTCGCTTGCTAGACACTGCAAGGTATCTAGGTTAAGTGGTCTCGTTGAGCCAAGAATCCCCGCACCTTAAGGTCGGGGAGTGTCAAACCAACCCCGTTCTCAGCGCTACAACTGCTGCTTGCACGCGATCGTCCACAGCCAACTTATTCATAATACCGCGAACATGAGTTTTAATAGTATTTGGACTCAAATAAAGTGCCGCCGCTATCTCCGGATTGCTGTTACCTTCCACCATTAACTTTAACACCTCTAATTCCCGCTGTGACAATTGGCCAAAAGTAGTTGTAGAGGCTGGTGTAGGCGGTTTGAGGTGATCGATGACAGTCCGAGCAATTTGAGGATCGAGGTAAGTAGCCCCCTCTGCTGCCGCTGCAATCGCTGCTAACAGCCTGTCTACGGAAGCACCTTTAATACAATAAGCATCAGCACCGCTTGAAAGGGCAGCAATAATTTCAGTTTCAGCGGTATGAGAAGTTAACATTACCACTCTAACTTCCGGCAGTTGTGCTTTAATTTGCTGCGTCGCTGCTATGCCGTCCAGTCGCGGCAAACCGATATCCATTACAATAATATCTGGTTTCAGCTTCAGTGCGGCGGCTACGCCTAAATATCCATCTTCTGCTTGTCCTACTATTTCTATTTCTGGGGAATCGGCTAAAACTTGCTCTAATCCCAGTTGCATCATCGGATCGTCTTCAACAATTAGAATTTTCATTGTTAATTGGGAATGGGGAATTGGGAATTGGGAATTGGGAATTGGGAATTGGGAATTGGGAAGGGGGAATTGGGAATTGGGAATTGGGAATTGGGAATTGGTAGGTTCTCAACAATAACAAATAACTAATAACTGCCAACTGCCAACTGACTACTGACTACTGACGGGAGCATCTCTGTTTTGCATTTATTATAGTAATGAGATGCTCCCCAACTGCCAACTGTCAACTGACAACTGTCAACTGTCAACTGTCAACTAACTTTTAAAACTTCTACAAATTCACCAGGCAAAATCCAGGTTTCCGATGCGGGCAAAACTGCTAAACCAGTCGTATTTGCGAGGTTAATTAAATTTGCTGAATTTTGGCTGCCGCTTGCAGGTTCAAATTCCCAGAATCCGGCAACTAAATGTAGTTTACCCCAAACATAAGTTTCGCGCTTGCCTGGCGATCGCAATTCAACATCACATCGAGCCCGCACAAACTCCGGGCCCCAAGCATCCGCGCCCAGCCCAGACATCTTTCGCAAAGCAGGCACAACAAACCGCCAACAGCATACTAAAGCCGAAACTGGATTTCCCGGCAAACCAAAATAGAGACAATCCGAACTCGCAATCGGCAAATCTGATTTTTCTTCATCTCGTTTAAATGCAGCGACAGTCAAAGGTTTACCGGGCTTAATCGCCACAGAACTAATGTGAACTTTGCCTTGCAACTCCGCCAATATTTGCTCGATATAATCGTAATCTCCTACCGAAACGCCACCCGTAGAAAGCACCACATCTGCTGTCGAAATAGCCTGAGCGATTGCCTCCTTTAGCGCATCTTTACTATCAGGAATAATCCCCAATCGAATCGGTTCAAATCCCATTTGAGTCAACAACACTGTCAAAGCATACTGATTTGAATCTACCAGTTTACCGTAAGTCAAAGTTTTGTCTGGCGATACCAATTCGTCACCCGTAGAAAAAATAGCCACCCGCAAACGCCGATAAACTGGAACTTGAATGCACTGTGCAGTTGCTAATACTGCCATTTCTGGGGCGTTGATAACTGTACCCGGAGTTAGTAAATTTGTTCCTGCTTGATAAAAAGTGCCTTTGTGCCTGACAAATGCTTGTGGCTTTTCAGGAGAAACTAAGATAAAAATGCGATCGCCCTCACGCCTCGTTTCTTCCTGCATTACCACCGTATCAGCACCATCTGGCATCATCGCGCCCGTAAAAATTCGGGCTGCTTGGCCCGATTGCACGGTAGTTTGAGGCTGATATCCGGCTGGAATCTCCTCGACTACTTCGAGTACCGCAGGTTTTTCGGCGCTGCAATTTTCCACATCAGCAAACCGCACCGCATAGCCATCCATTGCCGAATTGTCCCAATAAGGAAAATCGAGGGAACCGGTGACGGGTGCAGCCAAAATGCGCCCCGATGCTGCCAACAAGTCTACAATTTCTACATCCCGCTGACTGTCGAGGGATTGCGCCAAATTTAGAACGATAGATTCTGCTTCTTTTACGGACAGCATCAGTGTCACCCAGTTTAACAAGACTCTTCTTAGTTTAGCAAATCAGCAGCTATAGTGGAAATGTATTTTTTGATTCCTCTGCGGTAAACCGTTTTTTGTCGTCCTTAGCTTATGACTATTTTTCGCTCAGCTTTTCGACTCAATTGTTTATCTCTATTTGTGGTGGGATTTCTGGTTGTCCTGACTCAACTTTCAGGCTTGCAAGTCAGCGATTTATTCTTTCACCCTTTTTTCTCCCCCAATCCCAATGTGGCTTTATTAACTCGAACCTTTCAAATCTTATGTGCTGTGCCAGTTATTGTTTGTAGCTTTAGCTATGGATTGGCTAAAACTATGCAACTGCGCCCTACGGAAACTCGATTTATTCTGTTCTCTGCTTTGTTGACAGGCGCATTTCTGCTCAATGAAATTTACAGGATTCATCTATATATTAGCGCCTTGGGAATTCCTAAGTTAGGAGTTAGTTTGTTGTACGCTATATTTGTGTTCTCCTACGGATGGTTTTTTCGGCGAGAACTACAGTCTACTCCCTACAAAATATTGTTGGCTGGGTTGGGATTGTTGTTTTTTGCGATCGGCATGGACGCGCTGAAGTTAGAAGGCAAGATCTTAGCTAGTTTATTAGAAGGGGTTCCTAAGTTATTGAGCGAAATCAACATTGCATTTTATTATTGGTATGTCTGCAAATCTTTCCTGGAAAAAAGTTTTCATAACAAGATGAACGCGTCATTATAACTTTGTGATATAATGCCAACACAAGTATTTCGCAAAATCTTCCGGCTTCAAAAATAGCATTCTCCGGTTTGCGATTTACACAACCTGCATCGCTCGGCCTTTATCTGCGGTTACAATAGTCCAAGTGCAGCCTCTAAAATATCATGCTAGCAGTTACTATCAACTTTAATGCGATCGCCCAAATCAACGACGACCAATTTTATCAACTGTGTCGCCAAAACCCCGAGGTCAAATTTGAACGCAACGCCCAAGGAGAAATAACCGTTATGTCACCCACAGGAGGAGAAACTGGAAATTACAATTTTGAAATATCTATTGATTTTGGAATTTGGAACAGACGAACTAAACTAGGAGTTTGTTTCGATTCTTCAACTTGCTTCAAACTCCCCAGCGGTGCCAATCGTTCCCCCGATGTTTCTTGGATTAAACAAGAAAGATGGGATGCACTCACTCCCGAAGAAAAACAAAAATTTCCTCCGATTGCCCCAGATTTTGTTTTAGAGTTAATGTCGCCGACAGACAGTCTAAAAGATGCTCAAGACAAAATGCAAGAATACATGGAAAACCAAGTAAAATTAGGCTGGTTAATCAACCGTAAAACGCGCAGAGTTGAAATCTACCGCGAAGGACAAGAAAAAGAAATTATCGAATGTCCCGCAGAACTTTCTGGAGAACACATTTTGCCCGGTTTCGTGCTAAACTGGCAAGCAGTATGGATGTAAATAGACATTCTGTACTGATCGGCGTTGATTTGGGTTCATCTGCGGTTAAAAGAAAAGAAATATCATGGAAACCAATACAGAAACAACTACAACGACGTGCTTATTAAATCAAGAGGGCTGAAGCCCAACAACGTACCTAATCTTTGTGAGAACCGCTATAACTAGACATTCTCCATTTATCAGCGTTGATTTGCGTTCATCTGCGGTTAAAAGAAAAGAAATATCATGGAAACCAATACAGAAACAACTACAACGACGGGCTTAACAGCCGAACAACACAAACAAAAAATGCAGCGCCGACAAGAAGTTCAGGCGCAGCGAATTGCTAATGCTGCTGAAGATAAAGGTTTGATAATTGTGAATACGGGTAACGGTAAAGGCAAAACTACGGCTGCTTTAGGCATGGTTTTGCGATCGCTCGGTCACGGCTACCGCGTCGCCATAGTACAATTTATCAAAGGAGCTTGGGAACCGGCAGAGAAAGCTGTTTTTGAACTCTGGGAAAATCAGCTAGAATTTCATGCGATGGGTGAAGGCTTTACTTGGGATACGCAGGATCGCGATCGAGATATTGCTACAGCTCAAAAAGCCTGGGATAAAGCTGTAACCTTTATCTGCAATCCTGAGTTTAGGTTGGTCTTGCTAGATGAAGTCAATATAGCATTAAAGTTGGGTTATTTGCAAGTCGAACAAGTGCTCGCAGCCTTAGAACAAAAACCCAAAGACTCTCATGTAATTCTCACCGGCAGAGGCGCGCCACCCGAATTAATTGAACGCGCCGATTTGGTGACGGAAATGACTTTGGTTAAGCATCCATTTCGAGAACAAGGTATTAAGGCTCAAGCTGGTATTGAGTATTAGTTTTGATTGCTAAGCTGTCGCGCAAATAAACATTGCATATTCGGGACGGGCTAGAAGCCCATCCCACAAGACTTGGATTATTTATTGACATACAGTTTAAATGCCGCAACAGCTTAAATCTTCAATTTTTTCAAGAATTGCAAATCTTGCCACGCTTGAATGACATTGCCTTGCATTAAAGCGGCTAAACCGTTTAAAATTCTAATTTCCGGTAGGTTGGGGTTGAGGGCGAGTGCGGGTTTTAAGGCTGTTTCAGCGGCTTTTGGGTGCCAGCCGTAAATCTGGACGAAGGCGAGATAAGCGTAAGCATAGGGGTTTTGAGAGTCTAGTTGGGTGACTTTTTCTAAAGCCGCGATCGCACTTTCGACATTTTGCTGCAATACTCTAGAAAATGCCAAAGCATAGGCGAATTCTAGATTGTTCGGTTCCTGCTTCAGCCGATATGCTAACGCTTGTTCCGCTTGTGCGGTATAATCTTGAGTTGGATCGTACTGATTGATCCGTCCAATCTGCTCGAATACTGGTTCTAAACCGGGCAATCCTTTGGGTAAATTAACCGCCATCGCCCGCAATTGAGTTACCAAATCTAACTCGGGCGTATCTTCATTTGCTGGGACTTGCTCGGCGATTTTCAATTTTTTATCGTTTTCGTTATCCGTGCGAGTCTGGGAAGCAATAACCTCGGGCTGAGCGTCGATTTTAAGCGTTACCTGCGGCACATTGATTGGATAAGTTTCCCCGGTTTTGCGATTGAGATAAGTCGCTTGCAGATTGTAACTTCCCGGTGCAATATTAGCAGGAGTTAGCATCGCCGTGCGATCGACTACTCGAAACCCCACAGCAAATTTATCGGCTTCCAGCATTCCCGGATGCAAAGTTGCCTGGCCGATCGCGCGATCGTGTAAAATCCTCACAGTCTGTCCCGGTGCAACATCGCCCGACTGCTGATTTTGCCACGTTAACAAGACTAAACCAGACTGCAACTGCTGCCAAGGCCCAGACCAAGTATAAGTCACCGGCAACGCTATACCGGGAACCGGTTTTGCCAAAACAGTCACCTGCTCTAATTGTACTTGCGATCGCGCTTCAGGCAACGGCTGTATTTCCACCGCGTGCAACTGCTTGCGGTAAAGATTCAAATTAGTATTGTCAGGCAAAACCCAACTTTTTTGCAAGTTAAACTTACCACCAGTTTCAATCGCCGCCACCGCTGCATTTTGAGCTTTTTTAATCCGTTCCCGAATCGAACCTTGCGGGCCAGTTTTGGTAACAAACCAAGAAAGCGATCGCACATCTTGTGGCACTTCTTTTAAATTCGTTCCCACCTGTCGCCCGTAAACCTGAAAATTCGCCAAAGCACCGTAATAATTCAAATTGTGCTGGTTAATTTCCGGTGTGGAAGGCAACACGCCCAAAGTCGATTGCAAATAAGGTTCGGTATCAATAATTTCGGCAATTACTTCTTGGTGCGGCCACTGTTTACCTAAATAAGGATAGCTAGAATTGCCGGGACTGACAACTTGAACGGAGTTGTTTCCCAAACCACCGCCCAGCGGCCAGATATGGAACAGCATCGCTAGGATTCCTAAGCCAATTGTTCCCCAACGAATTTGCTTTCCCCAACGCTGCGGCCACAGGGTTAAACAGTAGGCTAAAAATATTGCTAATATTGGTAAATAAGGTATCACATATCGGTCATCTTTGTTGATATTTAGGGAATTAATTAAATAAGCTCCTATCCAAAATACCCCCAGCCACCGACAGGAGTCAAGGTACAAGATTGACTGACTATCGGCTCGATTTCGCCAATAATAGAGTATAAATCCGACTAAGGGAATCAGTAACAGAGGCCAGGAAACGTGTTCTGGTAAGTGCTGAATATAGTAAATCCAAGCACCGATCGTATTCAGGCCCGGATCTCCTTCGGCGATCGCAGAATCGAACGTTGCCCGTTTTCCCCCGGTCAAAATTAACAGCCAATTGGTTTTTGCCCACGGGCCAAACACGGCAGCAGACAGCAACAATGCACCAGCTAATTGAGCTAATCTTCCCCATGCTTTTTGTCGCACTGCACCAACTGCTAACCACAGAATCGGTGTAAACAAAAATAATACTGTAGTGTGTTTAACTAATATTGATAACCCTAGAGAAATTCCAAAGGCGATCGCCCAGAAGAAAGATAATCGATTCAGGTAAAATATTTTACGATTTTCCTGATTTTTTCTCTCCGTTATATATACGGCAAAATCCGCTGCCGCATTTTCTTGTTTCTTCCACATTGTCAGACAATAGAAACAAAAAGTAATCGCAGCAGTTAGGGGGAAATCTAGCAAAAATTGCAAGCGGAAGCGATAAAGTCCCGGTAACAAAACGCAAATAGCAGCAGCCCATAAACCAACTTGTCGATTAAATAATTTGGTGCCCAAATTGTAGACTGAGGCGAGCAGAATAGCACTAAATAATAAATGAACGAGGGTTGCCCGATCGCCCCCAGTACCAAAAATATGCAGAAACGGCACCGTTAAGATGTACACCAAGGGCGGAATCTTCGTCGAAAGCAGCCAGAAACTTGTCCACCAGTCGCCGGAAAACCACTGAGGATGCTGCAACGCCTGTAAGTAATTCAGCGTGCTAGTGAGGTATTCTGCTTGATCCCAGGCGGGTACAGATCGATCGCAGGCAAACCAGAGGCGATCGCTAATTGCCCCCAGCAGCCAAATTATGCCTAAGATCAGCATACTCTTGCCCCGGCTGTCCCGATGTTCCTGTGCCATTGCGATTTTTGGATTTTAGCTTGCAGTTTTTAGCTTACAGGTGGGCGGTTCCGGGCGCTCTAAAAATTATTTTGAAAAAGTGCTTGCTAAATTCCGTATGTGTCTGCTAAGGTAGTTAAGCGTAAAAAAACAAGCCGAGATAGCTCAGTTGGTAGAGCAGTGGACTGAAAATCCACGTGTCCGGAGTTCAAATCTCCGTCTTGGCATCGCAAAGCCCTCACAAAGTTGAGGGCTTTTTATTGGGGAAAATACGGGCTGTGCAGTCAATTATTTTTGAGTCAGATACGCTGCTAATTCTGGAATTTCACCAGCGCGCTGCCACTCGGCTTCACCGCGGCGTACTTTGGTGCGATCGGTAATTTGCTGCACATCTCGCAACTGTCGCTTAGTATAAGGCCCCTCGGCTTTACCGCTGCGGAATACGTACCACTGAGCCTGCTGTGACTTAGGCTTTTTAGTTGCTGACGCAGGTTTTCTGACAGGCTTCATCCGAGCATCGCCGAACTCGGCTACAAGTTGGTTGAGCTCGACTTCAATTGGATCGGCGGCGGGTAAATTACGATCGCGCGAGCTCTTTTTGGCCTCGGGCTTACCCCTAGCAATTTCTACTTCGCGACGCCAACCCCAAAAATGCCACTGCGCCACCCAAACTAGCGCCACGGCAGATCCTAACATCTCTTCTTCTGTTTCTGACCATGTTGACGGCTCTCCAAACAGCACAGAACCGATCGCACCAAAGACGATCGCACTCAAATTGAAATAAATTAGGTAGGTAGTATCATTCGCCGCTAAATGCCAACTGGTTGTATGCCGAACCAAAGATTGAGTAGCTGCTGTTTTGTTGTGTTTCCAAGCTGTGCGAGCTTGAACCCGACTGTAACCAGGAGAGTGGGCCGGCCACCACTTCGCGGCCCAATTAACTAAATGCGCCGACCAATACTGCAAAGCTGCATATCCGACTATGCCACTGAGAAATACAGAAATAACTAATAGAAAGGTCGTCAGTGGCAGCAGTTGTTTTGGCACCATTGGCGCCGTCACAAAAGTCAGCACAAAAAACGGCATACCGGTTAGTGTTGGTACTAACAGAAGTTGCAATATTTTAAGCAATTGTGCATAGAAAATCCAGAGGAATTTGACCAGAATTTTCAGCAGCCTTGCAAAGCGGAAGTGATACAAATAAGCCGATGCGATCGCAGTTCCGATAATTAAAGCAACAATTGAGCCCGAAGAGTCCCTCAGCGGCAGCATCAAAAAGGCGATCGCCGGAATTCCCATGACGATCGCAGCCGGCAGCGTCGCAAATGCGATAAACCCTTCCCTCCAGTGCAGCCAAGGCGATACTGTTACTGTCGGCGGTTGGTTCTGGCTGCGACTTTCCACCCACTCAGCAAATTTAGCTAATCCCCAATGGTAGAAAGCAAATAACGGGATTTGGCACAACCAAGCAAAGGCGATCGCGCCTTCGTCATAACTCCTGATGCTGCGCCAGTACGCTGTGCTAAATCTGTAGGAGTAGTAGTAATATCCAGGCAGCAGTACCGAAACAATTAGCCAAAAGCCACTGCTTAATGCAAAACCTTTTGCCCATGATGCAGGAAGGGGGAGGAACTTCGGCCAGTTATTCATGAGAGGGACAATTGAGGCGGATATCAATATTGTCCCACTACACTTGAGCTTCCGCAATTGCTTTAGCCTTCAGACAAAGTATTGGTTCATCCTTGAACCTCCCTCAGACAGATCCATATTTTAACAATAGCGCTACATCCGGGCACTCTCGATCGCCCCAAAACCCTTCCTGATTACAAATTCGATCGATTGTCACTGCTTTCTTCATCGCCACAATTGCTAAATTAACAACTCAACCGCGCTTTGACGATCGCATTAATATCGAACAAATTCCGATTTAGAGTCAACATAATTTTCCTTCTCTTTCCCTAAAAGCCTCGGAATCTCGATCGAACTCATGAAATACTCTGGCAATTTTTGATTGACAAAAAGGATTATTTCTAGTATGCAAGCTCGAAAATGGTGTTAAACTCATCTGACTCGGAGAATCACCCAGCCGGAAACAACAGGCTACAATCAATAATAGATTCTATTTCCATAACAATACTGTTTATAGCTTGAACTCCTCAGTGCCCTACAACAACACCTCAACTCAATCCTTTCAATTTGACTCAATTGACAGCGCCCTGGCAGACCTGAAAGCAGGTCGGATGCTGGTAGTAGTCGATGACGAAAACCGCGAAAACGAAGGCGACGTGATTTGTGCCGCCCAATTCGCCACCCCCGACAATATCAATTTCATGGCAGTACAGGCCCGGGGTTTGATTTGTCTGGCATTGACTGGCGATCGACTCGATCGCCTAGAACTGCCTCTCATGGTCAGCAAAAACACCGACAACAACCAAACCGCCTTCACCGTCAGCATCGATGCAGTCAACGGCGTCAGCACCGGCATCTCCGCCGAAGACCGCGCCCGCACCATCCAAGTAGCCATCCACCCAGATACCAAACCTCAAGATTTGCGCCGTCCCGGTCATATTTTCCCGCTGCGGGCGATCGACGGTGGCGTCCTCAAACGCGCCGGTCACACCGAGGCCTCCGTTGACCTCGCCAGACTCGCCGGCCTCTATCCCAGCGGCGTCATCTGCGAAATTCAAAACCCCGACGGTTCGATGGCGAGGTTGCCCGAATTGATCGAATACGCCAAAACCCACAACCTCAAAATCATCAGCATTGCTGACTTAATTAGCTACCGCCTCAAGCACGATCGATTTGTCCGCCGCGAAACAGTCGCCAAATTGCCGACTGAATTCGGCGAGTTTACGATCTACGCCTACCGCGACACTCAAGACAATTCAGAACACGTTGCCATTGTCAAGGGCGACCCGGCAGAATTTAAAGACAAACCCGTGATGGTGCGGGTGCATTCCGAATGTCTGACCGGAGATGCTTTGGGATCCCTGCGCTGCGACTGTCGGATGCAACTGCAAGCAGCACTGAAAATGATCGAAAATGCCGGTTGCGGCATCATAGTTTACTTGCGCCAAGAAGGTCGGGGGATTGGACTGGTCAATAAACTCAAAGCTTACTCGCTGCAAGATATCGGATACGATACCGTAGAAGCTAACGAACGCTTGGGCTTTCCCGCCGACTTGCGGAACTACGGCGTTGGAGCACAAATGCTTAACGATTTGGGAGTGGAAAAAATTCGGTTGATTACCAACAACCCGCGAAAAATTGCCGGTTTGAAAGGTTACGGCATTGAAGTAGTCGATCGCGTCCCCTTACTCATTGAAGCCACAGATTACAACTCGATCTATCTGGCAACCAAAGCCGAAAAACTAGGTCATATGCTGCTGCAAACTTATTTAGTCACAGTAGCGATTCAGTACGAAACGAAGGAAGAAGGAAGAAGGAAGAAGGAAGAAGGAAAAGAGGAAGATTCGGCCATTCAAAATCGGTACGAACACCTTGAGAAACTGCGGCATTTGGTAGCAAGTCGCGATTTACTACTGCAAGAAGAAGCGCGGCCGGTGGGAATAGCCCTGTTCGGAGAAAGCTCCCTCATCGTTCACCTCGGCTTCGACCAGGCCGGACTCGCAGCCCCCGATTGGTACAAAGATCCAAACCATCCTTACGTCAGGGCGATCGGGCAAATTCTTGAATCTATCAGCACAGAACCCGACTTGCAAACATTAGAATTCATGGTTTCCTCCGGCGCAGATCCGCTCAAAACCCTGCAAGTCCAGCTCGATCGCGAAAGCTTGCCCCTGGGACAAGTCGCGTCCGCCTGTGCGAAACTTCAACCTCAAAAAATCTATAGTTTTTCCGCTATTCCCGATTCTGCCCTCGGAATGTCAAGCTAAGGTCAAGACTAGAAAGGGCGAATCGATATGGAAATGAACGTTGGTGACTTTTTGCACCGGCTCGACCTCAGGGGACAACCGCTTAAAGGCACCAACCTCGGCGGTGCGGAACTCCGGGGAGCGAACCTCAGGGGAACAGACCTCCGAGAAACCAACCTGAGCGACGCAATTCTCAGGTATGCAGATCTGATCGAAGCCGATCTCACCCGCGCCAATCTTAGCGGGGCGGATTTAGCTGAGTCATTTCTGAATTTAGCCAACCTCACCAGAACCGATTTGACCGGTGCTGTCCTCCGAGAAGCTACTCTCGTAGGAGCAGAACTCACGGGAGCCAACCTCAAACAAGCAAGTTTGATCAAGGCCAATTTAGTTGGAGCCAATCTCCAGCAAGCCAACTTAACCAGAGCCAATCTCAGTGGAGCAGATTTGCGAGGCTCTCAGATGACTGGCGTTATTTTAGACAAGACAGTCTACAACAACCGGACAATGTTTCCCGACGATATTGACCCCGCTGCATTGGGAGCAATTTTGCTAGCTCCCAATGCCTCGCTCCCGGGCTTAAATCTGGCTATGGTAGATTTGACCGGAGCCGATTTAAAAGGAGCCGATTTGCGGCGGACAAACTTATACAAAGCTATTTTATTTGGAGCAAAGCTCGATCGGGCAAACTTAGCAGGAGCCAACCTCAGCGCAGCGGACTTGAGGGAAGCCAGTCTCAGCGGCGTCATTTTAGAAAAAGCTGTTTACAGCAACCAAACATTGTTTTCAGAAGGCATTGACCCCCGTCTGGGCGGAGCTTATTTAATTGCTCCTAATGTATCGCTGCAAGGGGTGAACTTAACCGGAGCCGACTTAAATGGGTCAGATTTAAGCGGAGCTAATTTGAGCGGTTCTAACTTGAGTTCGGTCAATCTCAAAAATGTAGACCTCAGTAAAGCTAGTTTAAAAAAAGCTTATCTCAAAGGTGCAAACTTGGAAGGAACAGACTTGAGAGGAGCCGATTTAAGCGGCGCAATTTTGCACCAAGTAAACTTGAGTTCTTCTGACCTCCGGGGTGTAGACTTAACAAGGGCTGACCTCAGCGGCGCTAATTTGAGCGATGCCGACTTGAGGGAAACAGATTTCACCGGAGCTACTTTGCTGTTCGCTAACTTGAGCGGCGCCGACTTGAGAGGTGTAGACTTGACAAAAGCCGACCTCAGCGGCGCGAAGTTAAACGAAGCTGACCTCAGAAAAGCAGATTTGATGAGAGTAAATTTGGAGGGAGCCGATTTAACTGAAGTAGACTTGAGCGATGCTCATTTATTCCGAGTTAATCTCAGAGGTGCTAACCTTAAAGGTGCAAATCTTAAAGGCGCAAGTTTAAAAGGGGTATCTTTGACTGATGCTTATTTGAGCGAAACGGATTTGACTGATGTAGATCTGAATCCGAGTTTCTTTGAACTACCATTAGAATCGGAATGGTAGTTGACAGTTGGCAGTTGGCAGTTGGCAGTTGGCAGTTGACAGTTAGCAGTTGGCCGTTGCTAGTTGCTAATAATTACGAAATAACAAATAAACAAAAACGAATCACAACTGACGAATCACAACTAACAACTGCCAACTAACAACCCAACGACCCGCGAGCGGGGAAGCTGACAACTAACAACTAACGGGAGCATCTCAGTTTTGCATATAGTGCGAGCGTCCCCGCTCGCGATTATACTGCTCGCGATTATACTGCTCGCGATTATACTGCTCGCGATTATACTGCTCGCGATTATACTGCTCGCGATTATACTGCTCGCGAT